>JALYTT010000599.1 GCA_030854145.1 Chloroflexota bacterium
TCGGTATGGCGGAACGTGCCGCCTATTTTGTGGCGTCTTCTCACGAGGCCTTAGACCTCGATCACCTTGCTGATGAACTCACACAGCTTGAGTTGCACGGGTTACTCTGCGACCCCTCGTCATGACGGAGATATTTGTCGGTGTTTTTTTTAGTGGCCTATGACTGACAAATCAGTCATGCACCGCTTAGGGAGAATAAAGTTGTACGGGTTACTCTGCAGCCCTTCACTGTCGTGACGGAGATGTTTGCCAGTGTTTTTTTCTAGGGTCTATGACTGACAAATCAGTCATAGACCGCCAGGTGAGTGTAAATATGCTGCTCGTGAGGAAGAGAGGTCAGTCGCCGACCCGGCTGACAAAAAGAAGCAATAGATTGGTTCGCAAAACTGTAGAAGTCTCCCATTGTACCAAGTCTCCCCACATCACCATGATTACCACATCCAAGGAGGACACTCGCATGCAAAAAGCAGATGAGCAGAGTAAGGACCCATTTCCTGTACCACAAGAAGAGCAGGGGAAACAACAGGTGGAAAGCACTTCGTCCAATCAGCCACCATCCATCCCAAAAGGGATATCTCGCGTCATGTATGGCTATGGGCACTTCGTCTATCGCGTTCGCTGGTTTCTCCTTGCATTCTGGATTGTGGGAGTTCTTGCAAGTATTCCCTTCGCGCTGAAAGCACCATCCGTGCTGCAAGGAGGCGGGTACTTTAATATCACCAGTGAATCGGTTGATGTCGAGCACATTTTGAACCAGAAACTCCACCAGCCGCTTTCGGACGTCGTGGTGGCTTTTCAATCAGCCACGACGCTCGTGGGCGACCCGGTATATCAACAAGAAATCAAGAACTTCGCCTCACGTGCGAAGGGATTTCCGTATGCGACGAGCGTTATAGTAGGAGGCGTGGGGAAAGATGGGCGCACGACCTATGTAGAGGTAGGGTTTAACCATGACCCTGATTTTATGCAGCGCGAGATGCCAACGTTTCGTACACTTCTCCCCAGTCAGAATGCTGCCAATCCAGCTCATGCCTACCTCACAGGCACTCCAGCGATCTACGATACACTAACACGGATCACGAACACGGATGTTGAGCGGGCCGATTCCATAGCACTGCCCATAGCACTCGTCGGGCTGCTGCTCGTCTTTGCCACGGTTGTGGCTGCGATGATGCCCTTATTGCTTGGTGTTACTGCTGTATCTGTGGCGCTTGCGATCATTTACGCGGTGGCCTTGAGCACTCCAACCACGAGCTTTATTCTGAGTGTGGCCTCGATCATCGGACTCGGCATTTCTATCGACTACAGCCTCTTGATAACGCGCCGCTATCGCGAAGAGCTTGCCCTGTCCCAACTGCAGGAAAAGGGCAACACACCATCCGCCATACGCGAAGCCATAGGCAGGACCATCGCCACCGCAGGGGAAGCTATTCTCTTCAGCGGGAGTACGGTAATCATCGGCTTCCTTGGATTGCTTTTGATTGGGGTACAGATCACCACATCCTTTGCCATTGGCGGAGCTGTTATCGTGGCCGTAGCAGTGCTGGCTGCACTCACCCTGCTTCCTGCTCTGCTGAGCATCCTGGGCACACGCATCAACGCTCTGCGCCTTCCCATGCCAGGTCGTCGCACCAGTCACACACACCAGTTGGCAACAACTCTAGCAACCATCGACACACAACCAACCAGCAAATCTGGCAATAAACCGAGTTTCTGGCATTCGTGGGCACTCGTGGTCATGCGGCATCCTGGGAAAACCATCCTGGGAGTCATCGTGCTCCTCTTCCTCCTGGGCTGGCCAGCTTTCTCACTCAACGTGGGTATTCCCGGTGCCGACGTGCTCCCATCCAACACAGAAGAGCGGCAGAGTCTCGCCATCTTGCAACGTCAGTTCCCGGATCTACTTCAGAATCCTATCTACCTTGTCGCTCAGACATCCGATAGTTCTGGCATCCTCACCGACGCCAACCTGGCACGGGTCGATCATCTCTCGCAATGGATCACCTCCCAGCCTCATATTACCAGTACGATAAGCCTGACAACTATGCCAGCAACTCCTGGGATGCCTATGCCTAGTACAGCTCAATTGATCGGGCTGTACAGTAGCGGAACGTACAAGCACATTCCCGCACTTAATCAGTTAGTTTCTTCCACGACGGTAGGAGATACGACGGTCCTCATTGTCACTTCAAACACCACACTCGATAGCAACGAAGGAAAGGCCTTGATTGACCACCTGCGTACAGCTTCCATGAAGCCTGCTCAGGGACTTCACATCCGCGTCGGTGGATTGCAGGCATTGAGCCTTGATCTTGATCGTGCGCTCTACCGGAACTTCCCTCAGATGATCTTCTTCATTCTAGTAGCAACGTATCTCTTGTTGCTGCTCATGTTTCGGTCTGTCTTGTTACCACTTAAAGCCGTCCTGATGAATACCCTGTCGGTGGCGGTGACCTATGGGGCACTGGTCTTCGTCTTCCAATGGGGGAACTTCGGATTTACACATGTCGCGTTCATTGATGCGATTACCCCCATCCTACTCTTCTGTATTCTCTTTGGACTCTCGATGGACTATGAGGTCTTCTTGCTCAGCCGTATCCGCGAAGAGTGGCTCCGTACCCAGAACAACCAGGTCGCAGTAGTCTATGGATTGGAGAAGACTGCAGGGGTCATCTCAAGCGCGGCACTCCTCTTTGTGATTGTAACAGGTGCCTTCGCATTTACGAGTCTCGTGACCACGCAAGAAATCGGCGTGGGTATGACGGTCGCAATACTCGTAGACGCAACGATCATACGCTTGCTTCTTGTACCTGCGATGATGCGTCTGTTAGGCCGCTGGAACTGGTGGCTCCCAGGGCGACCACTCCCTCCCCGGCAGAGCAAGGGAACGCTGTGACCACTCCCCATGGCTACAAGTCGCGATCTCATCCATAATTCATAAGAGTTCAGGCGCGGGGAGCCATAGATATGTCTAGTGTCCGTATCGATGTGGCCACTCCGTGCTGGTAACCTACTTAACAAAACGGCGAATTCGAGAAAGGGTGAACCCTGGTATTGAAGACGCTTAAACAAGTGATACACGAACGGAAACCGAAAGGAATAGTGACATGAATGCTCTCCCTACGAGAAAGACACATCCCGCTCGAAAAACGTCACGCTTGCTGCGAATCGGTTGGCTTGTGCTTCGCCACTACCGGGCTTTTCGTGCGTTTCGCACACTCACACCTGAAGAACGAAAACAGCACCTTGCTGCTCCCAGGCAATTCACGCAGTCGCTTCTGGACCTGGGGCCTCTCTTTATCAAACTCGGACAGATTTTGAGTACACGACCGGATGTGCTTCCCGAAGAGTACATTACGGAACTGGCCCGGTTACAGGAGCATGTTCCACCGTTTCCCTTCGCCCAGGTGAGAATGCTGATCAAAGAACAGTTTAAGAAAGAGATCGAAGACCTCTTTCGCTCGTTTGAAGAAGACCCAATTGCTGCGGCCTCGCTTGCACAGGTCCACCTGGCAGTGCTTAAGGATGGGACGCCGGTCGCGGTAAAAATGCAGCGGCCGTTCGCCAAGGAAAGGATCACGACTGATCTCGATCTTCTCTCCGGGCTGATCGAAATAGTCAGGCATCTCTTCCCCGGAAAGGTGCGTCGGCTTAACCTCGTCGCAGGGTTCACCGAGTTTCAACGCTATACCCTTCAGGAACTCGACTTCTCCCTCGAAGCGAGAACGCTTGAGCGATTCAAACGCAATTTCTCCGCCTGGCCCGATATCATCATTCCCCACGTCTACTGGGACGTCGTCACCCCCAAAGTATTGACGATGGAGCGCGTTTCGGGACTCAGACTCCACGACATCACACCAACGCTCTCGGAG
>JALYTT010000139.1 GCA_030854145.1 Chloroflexota bacterium
ATGATGCTGTTTTGTATTGGGTAAGATACAGTATAGCATACCTGACTGTGTACTGTCTAATCAAGAAAACACCCCGGCGCGTGAAAATCATCCCGTTCTATCACCGAGCGGGCGTTCCGTAGGGCGAGGCAAGCCACGCCCTACAGAACGCCAGTTGAGGGCATAAAAACACGCGGAGCCAGTTGCCCGGCTCCGCGCAGAATTGGAGAATTTGTACAAGATCTGTGCTACACAAACCCGCACTACAAGAACGCGCTCCTGAACGCACTACGAGCAAGAACTACTACTAAAGCAACCTTGATCGATGTTCACGAGGAAGTCTTGTCTTCCTTCTAAGTATAATAACGAGATAGAAATTGCAAATGTAACAAAAATGGGTTTTCAGGACTTTCGGCCAGGGGTCCGTCCAGTCACTGCCGACCCCTGCCGCCAACGCCATTGTTGGTGAACCGGGTCGAGGACGCCAGCGCCCTGTTACCAGTATATACCGCAATGTATCATCGCGCAAGGAAGCTTAACGGATCTCTTTTGTAGCGGGCAGTGCCTGGCTAATGAAGCTCGCCGCCAGTTCAAAAGGGAAAAGGCCGGTATTGATCAGCAGGTGGTAGAGGCTCGGTTGATGGCCATCGTTGCCATAGTAACGACGCAGGTAGGCATCGTGGTCGTAATCGTGCTGTTCGATCATCTGCATTGCCTGCTCCTGGCCTACCTGCAAGGCGCGCTTGACGTTTTCGATGCGGTAAGCCAGTGGCGCGAAGATGTGGATATGCAGCGTGCGCGGTGAGTTGTGGAGCAGGAACTGTGAGCCACGACCCACGATAACGGCATTGCCTTTGCTGGCCATCTCAAGGATGACCTTCTGCGTGAGGTGCAGGTAGGCGATTTCGTTAGACGGAGCCGGCAGGAGTGGCGTACCGAAGAGCGAGGTGTAATTTGTATTGAACGGATGGCTGGCGTGGATAGCTTCAAGGATATGTCGCGCGGTCCCCGCCGTATACTCATCCTGGCGCTCCGCCTGCTGCGCATTCACGCCGAGCCGTGTGGCAACCTCGTCGATGATCTGGTGATCGACGTAGAGCAGACCAGCCTCCTGGGCAACCATGTGCGCGATGTCTGCTCCACCGCTGCCGAACTGGCGCGAGATGGTGACAACCAGGGTCCCTTCGGGGGGGATGCCTGCTGGGAGCGACTCTTCTTCCGCCCACGCCGTCTCTGGCAAGATCTGTGTCGCCCCTGCTTCTTTGGATTGTGCGGTTTTGGGTTGCCCACGCCCACGAAAAAGACTTGCCATATGTGTACCTCTTTTTTTATCCTGCTATGCCGTCCATACTACCTGTTTGTAATATGGTACAACGTGATATAGCAGAGACGCAAGCTGTATTTTTCTGCCTTGCTCACGACCTTTTTCTGATTACCAATCGAACTTATCCGACAGAAACGCGCGGCTATAGTGCAGCAGGATCGGGCTGCCGTGGGGGCAGACGGCGGGGGCGGCAACCTGTGCCAGGGTCTTGATGAGGGAGCGCTGCTCCTCGCGTCCCAGCTCGCGGCCGCGGCGCAGGGCCGAGCGGCAGGCGAGTCCGATGAGCAGGTGATCCTCCCAATCCTCGCTGTCCTCGGCGGCGGTCTCCGTCAGTTCGCGCAGGTGGCCGGCCAGTTGTTCCTGGCCCACGCCGCTCGGCACCGAGCGCACCAGGAAGCTGCGCCCGCCGAAACGCTCGCACTCGATGCCCAGGCCGCGCAGAACCGGGAGGCGCTGCTCCAGCAACTCGGCCTCGTGGCGCTTCAACTCGACGACGACCGGCTCCAGCAGGAGATGCGCGTTTACCCCCTCTTCATCTTCTCCAGTGGCCTGCACGCCGGCATAGGTGTGCCGCAGGTGCTCGTAGATGATGCGCTCGTGCGCGCGATGCTGATCGATCAGGTAGAGGCTGCCATCGGGGGCCTCCGCCAGGATCACCGCCTGCTGCAACTGTGCCAGCGGCTGCAACGTTGCCAGGATCTCAGCGGTAGCTGGCGGGGCCGCCTCCGGCTGATAAGGCTCGCTTGACTCTGCCACGTGCAGGCCGCGCCGGCGGGGGCCAGGGAGGCGCCGCTGGTAGGCCAGCTCTGGACCGGGGAAGTGCAGCGCTTCGGGGAGCGCAGGGCTGCGCTCCAGTACCGAGCGCACGGCCTGTGCCAGTGCCGCCGTCACCTCGGCCTCGCGTGCCAGGCGCACCTCGGTCTTGGCCGGGTGGACATTCACATCCACTTCTTCGCCCGGTAGATCGAGATGGAACACCAGTAGGGGATGTTTGCCTTTGGGCAACAGGCTGCGATAGCCGGATTCGAGCGCCTCCAGCAGTGGGCGCGACTGCACCCAGCGTCCATTGATGAAGAGCGTGATATGCTGGCGGCTGCTCTGCGCCAGCGCGCGGTTGCCCACGTAGCCGCGCAGGCTATATTGCTCACTCACCTGCGCGGAGACGGGTGTGAGGGCCTCAGCGAGTGGCAGGTGGTAGAGTTCCGCCAGGGTAGTGGCCAGGTCGCCGGAGCCGCTGGTTTGCAGGACCACGCGCTCCTCGATGGTGAGGTTGAAGCGCACCGCCGGGTAGCCAGGGGCGTAGCGGCGCAGCAACTGGACGATGTGCGCCGACTCGGTGCGGGCGCCGCGCATAAACTTCAGGCGCGCTGGCACATTGTAGAACAGGTCGCGCACCGTGACCGTCGTGCCATGCAGCCGCGCGCGCTGTCCGCGCCGCGTGACCTCGCCTCCCCGCAGCGTCAACAGCACCCCCGCGTGCTCCTGGCCCGGCGTCTCCTCTGTCTCGATAGCCCGGCTCAGCAGGGTCAGTTCCGCCACGGCGGTGATGCTGGCCAGCGCCTCGCCGCGAAAGCCCAGCGTGCGCAGGCGCTCCAGGTCTTCAACCGCGCCGATCTTGCTGGTAGTGTGGCGCGCGCAGGCCTGCTCCAATTCGTCTGCGGGGATGCCCCAGCCATCATCGGTGACGCGCACCAGGCGCAGGCCGCCGCCGCGTATCTCGACACGAACCTCGCCGGCGCCCGCGTCGAGCGCGTTCTCTACCAGTTCCTTCACCACCGATACGGGCCGCTCGATCACCTCTCCGGCGGCGATGCGCTCCGCCACCTCCGGCGGTAGTGGGCGAATGGGGGGGCGCGCGTGCATTTTATGCTGGCTCATTGTGTGGGTCTGTTCTTCTTCCTTTGAATCGCGAACAACAGGTTCAGCGCGTCAAGTGGCGTAATCGCGCACACGTCGATGCTATCCATGATATGCTCTGTGCCGCTCGCCCGCTCCAGGGTCTGCGCCACACTGCGGGCCTCTTCGCTCTGCCACTCGTAGGACGCGTCACCCGACGACAGTAGCGCATAGGAGCTATGGTCATTCACCTCGGCCACGCGCAATCCATGGCCGTTCGTGGCCTGCGCACTATAGAGTGTGAGGTCAGGCCCGCTGTGCTGCTTGTTGGCCTCCAACTGCGCCAGCACAGCCTCGGCGCGGCGCACAATGCCGGGAGGCATGCCGGCCAGGCGCGCGACATGCACGCCATAGCTGCGGCCGATGCAGCCCGGCGTGACGCGGTGTAGGAAGACGATGCCGCCCTGCTCGTCGTCGCTGATAGCCATCGTATAGACCCGCAGGTGGGGCAGTTCGTCGGCCATCGCGGCCAGTTCGTGGTAATGGGTGGCGAAGAGCGTGCGCGCCCCCGTCACCTCGTGCAGGTGTTCAACCACGGCGCGGGCAATCGCCAGGCCATCGTAGGTGCTCGTGCCCCGGCCGATCTCGTCGAGGATGATCAGGCTGTGCCGCGTGGCGTGGTGCAGGATGGTTGCCGTCTCCTCCATCTCAATCATAAAGGTGCTCTTGCCAGAGGCGATATCATCTTCGGCGCCGACGCGTGTGAAGACGCGATCCACCAGGCCGATGCGCGCGCTCCTGGCCGGTACAAAGCTGCCGATCTGCGCCATCAGCGTAATCAAGGCCACCTGGCGCAGGTATGTTGACTTGCCGGCCATATTCGGACCGGTCAGTAGCAGGATACGCGCGTCCCGCTCCGCCTCAAGCGTGGTATCGTTGGGGATAAACACATCGCCATCGAGGACGCTTTCCACCACCGGGTGCCGCCCACCAGTGATCTGCATGCCGCGCCCATGTTCCAGCACCGGCCGCGTGTAGCCCTGGTGCGCGGCCACCTCCGCCAGGCTCAGCAGTACATCGACGCGCGCGATAGCTGTAGCGGTGGCCATCAACTGCGGGTAGTAGATGCTCAGTTGGCGCAGCACATCGGCGTAGATGCTGCGTTCCACCTCATCGATGCGTTCTTCTGCGCTGAGGATACGCGCCTCGTGCTCCTTGAGTTCGGGCGTGATGTAACGTTCGCCGTTAGTGAGGGTCTGCCGGCGCTCGTAATCGGACGGCGCGAGGTGTTTGTTGGCTTTGCTGACTTCAATGTAGTAGCCGAAGACCTTGTTATAGCCTACTTTGAGGCTCTTGATGCCAGTGCGCTCGCGCTCGTGTGGCTCCAATGCCGCCATCCAGCGCCGCGAGTCGCGAATCGAGGCGATCAGTTCGTCGAGTTCGCTATGAAAGCCCGCGCGGATCAGACGCCCGTTCTCCATATCATCGTCCCGGCCCGCGTGTACCAGCGCCCGGTTGAGCAGATCGACGGCCTGGGGGCAGCCATCCAGCGCCTCGGCCAGCTCTTGCAGCAGGCGCGCGTTGCAGCCATGCAGCAGCTCGCGCAGGCGCGGCACCAGTTCCAGGTACCCATGCAGGCCGATGGCCTCGCGCAGGGAAGCGGTCCCCTGGCGGATACGCCCGGCGGCGCGCTCAAGGTCGCCGAAGCCCTGCAAGCACATCGTGAAGCGGCTGCGCAGGGCCGGACTTTCGTATAGCTCTTCCACGCTCTCCAGTCGCGCGTCAAGCTCGTTGAGATCAAGCAGTGGCTGCGTGAGCGTGCGGCGCAACTGGCGCGCCCCCATAGGCGTGATCGTGCGATCCAGCACATTGAGCAGGCTACCCTGCGGCGTGCCACTGCGCGAGCCTTGCAGCAGGTCGAGGTTGCGCTGGGTGTGGGCGTCCAGGATCATGTAGCTCGTCGTCTGGTATGAGCGCAAGCCAGTCAGCAGCGAGAGCAGCGTCCTGTTCATCTTCTCCAGGTACGCGATGATAGCTCCCGCCGCCGCGATAGCCTGGGGGGCCGCGGCACAGCCATAGGCATCCAGCGACTGCACGCCGAAGTGCCCACACAGGCGTGCCTGTGCTGCCTCCAGCTCGAAGAAATATGCGGGACAATGGGTGATCGTGACGGCCTGCGATGGAAACTGGTATATGTCCGGCTGCATCCCCTCGACCAGCAGGCATTCGGCGGGGGCCAGGCGCTGGAGTTCGGCCTCTAGGGCGGCGGGCAGCTCGGCGGACGCGAACCAGGTTGTCACAAACTCGCCGGTGCTCACATCTACAGCCGCCAGGCCGGTCTGCGCGCGTCCGGGCGCGATGGCCACCAGGTAATTATTGCGCCTGGCCGGCAGCAGGTTCGGCTCGGAGAGCGTCCCGGCCGTCAGGATGCGCGTCACGGCGCGGTCCACAATGCCGTGTCCGACCGCTCCCACCTGATCACAGACTGCTACCTTATAACCGCGCTGGATCAATTTCCCAATATAATTCTCCAGGGCATGCAGTGGTATGCCCGCCAGTGGCACGCGCTGGTCGCCGTACCCCCGGCTGGTCAACACGATCTGTAGCTCCTGGGCAGCAACATACGCATCCTCATCGAAGGTCTCGTAGAAATCGCCGACCTGATACATGAGGATGGCATCGGGATACTGGCTCTTCATACGTAGATACTGTCTACGCGCGGGTGTTGACATACGCCATCACTCTCCACATGCAGCTTTGATGCCTGTTCTTTATTGAACACATGTACTTTAACCTATTCTGCCTGTGTTGTCAAAAAACGGTACTTGCGGCAGGCGTCCCGGTCCGCGTCGGGGCACAGAGAAAGAAAGTTGACATAGCCTCATGTGTACACTATCCTAACAGGCAGCGATATACGTTTTTCTGTACTTCGATAAGAAAGCGAGGCAATCATGGGCGATCCACGGAATGCAATGGATATTAAACCGGGGTACCGGGGCCGGGCCTTCACCTCTGACCTGACCGGGCAGGAGTTCTGGCTGGTGGTCGATAAGGGCTTCCAGCCGATGGGTCTGGTGATAGGCAACTGTATCTACTCGATGGGCGCGGTGCGCAACTGGCTGGTGGGCATCAAGGCAAATTTTCAGGGCGAACTCAAGGAATACACCCAGCTCATGTACCAGGCGCGCGAACTGGCTTTGAGCCGTATGCAGTTCGAAGCAGACCAGCTCGGTGCCGATGGCGTGATTGGCGTCGATATCAACGTCGAATACATGCATAACAACGAGTGGATGGAGGTGACCGCTATCGGCACCGCCGTACGCTGGGTCGGCGGCGGCCCCAATATGCCTCCCACCGGCCAGGGCAAGGTGACGATTCCAGCAGGCTAGCGCATCTCCTCCAACACATTCGTTTGATTGGCACCGTAGGGACCCGATGATGCACATTCATAAATTAATCTTCCAATGATATACTGAGAGCAAGAACGTTTTGGTACAGGAGGAAATCGATGCCTGCTCGGTATCACCTCGTGACTTCTCCATGAGATCGGTTGGTTACCATTGGAGGCGTAATTTGTGAATGTGCATCATCGGGTCCCTACAGTGCTTCATATTTAGCAGTTTAACTCTCACACACCTCGCTCTTCCCGAATCTGTATATTACTGGATTTACTCAAAACCTTGCATCTGGAGCAAAATCCACGTATGTTTGTGGGAAAGGCACTTTTCCGGCAATGTTCTTCACACATAGGCGTGATAGGCGAAAGAAGTCCCATCTCTGGAGGACCAACAAATGCAGAGTAGCGATCCGAAAGATGCAATTATCGCGTTCATAAGCGCGCCGAGTGTCACGATTAGTGACGTGCCTGCTCCCAATACGCAGGGATGGAGGGGACAGCGAAGTAAAGGTGGCCTGGGAGCGCGGCCAGAGACCATTCGTTTCTTGAAGGAGCGTCATCTTCCCCAGCGTCAACTTCACTACGTGACGTTTGAGGATGAAAAGGGAATGCCCATGCATTTCACCTGTTATGTCATTGAAGATGATGACGGCACCTGGAAGGTACAGGGTGCCGCGGGAGGCTCTGGAAGAGGGCCGCAACGCTCTGCGCCCTGGGCAAATCTCGGTGGCGGCGGTGGACAGCAATTTTACGCTGGCGGCAGGGTAGAGCACAGCGGGCAGGAGGTTGCGCGTGTGCGTCTCCTTTCAGCGAATGGCATCCTTCTGGAAGATAGTGTCGATGACGACATCGTCTTGTTTCTGGCTGACCAATATATTGAGACACCCCTCCAGGCAGAGTTGTATGATCGCCAGAGAGTGCTCATCGGAACGCATCAAGTCTTATCGATGGGCAGGCGTGTGCCGTAGCCCCTACACCACCTGCCACACCTGCACAGTATGGTCGTTGCTGGCGGAGGCGACGCGGGTGCCATCGGGGGACCAGGCGACGCCCAGGATGAAGCTGGAGTGATTGGCGTAGGTGAAGAGGCGGTTGCCCGATGTGGCGTTCCAGATATGCACCGTGCCATCGCGGCTGCCGGAGGCCACGAATTTGCTGCTGGGCGACCAGGCCGCCGTGTAGACCGGGGTGGAGTGGCCGCGATAGCAGTAGCCGGGGTGACCATTGCCGGTATCTGATACCTGGGCCGCACCGTTGGCCTGACCTGATACGATGCGCCGGCCATCGGGGGACCAGGAGATGGCATCTACCCGGCTGGAGTAGCCGGGACACTCGAACTGGCCGCGATAGGAGAAGAGATTCGTGAAGAAGCTGCTGCCTTTAAAGCGGGGTGCTTGCCAGACGCGTACAATCTTATCCTTGCCCCCGGAGGCCAGTCGCTTGCCATCGGGCGCCCACACCACGGTCTTCACGCCATCGCTGTGTCCCCGGTAGATGGAGCTATTGCTGCTATTGCTCACCTCCCACACCTGCACCGTCTTGTCGCTGCTGGCCGAGGCGATGCGCACGCCGTCGGGGGACCAGGCCACCGCGTGAACATAGCTCGTATGGCCGCCATAGCTGAGTATCTCACGCCCGTCGGCGGCATCCCAGATACGTACCGTGCCGTCGCGACTGCCCGACGCGATGCGTTTGCCATCCAGGGACCAGGCCACCGTATAGACTGGCCCCTTATGCCCTTTGCATGTGAAGAACCGATCGCCGGTGTGCGCGTTCCAGATGTGGATCTGCCCATCCGATGCTCCGGACGCAATGCGCTTGCTATCTGGCGACCAGGCCAGCGCGTTGACGGCCCGGAGATGCTCGCGATAGGTGCAGCGAGTCACGCCCTGTAATGTTGTGCCTGGCGAGGCCACAGGGGCCGCTATCGGTTGTGGCGCGAGGGCGCCGGCGGGCTTTGGTGACAGCGGAGGGAGCGGTGACAGCGGCACGGGCGCCTGGGGAGCCGGCGGACTGGCGCGCGAGGCCAGAGGGATCGTGGAGAGCGGACCTGACATACGCATGGCCAGGATACGCTGCAATTCGCGCTTGACATCGGCCATACTCGTGGGCCTCTTGCTCACATCCATCTGCACCATCTGCATGACCAGGTGCTCCAACTGCTGGTGGAAGGGGTCACGCTCCTTGAAAGGCTCGAAGCGAAACGGCGACAGCGAGGGGTCGTCGCCGCTGACCATCTGGTGCAGGGTGGCGCCCAGACTATAGATATCGGCCTGTGGCGTCGTCTGCGACTTCCCGTACTGCTCCGGCGCCGCGTATCCAGCCGAACCAAAGGCGGTGGTATCTTTGGCCTGGCCGGGCTTAAAGTGGCGCGCGATGCCAAAATCGATCAGGTACAGGTGGTTCTCAGGCGTCAGGATTACATTGGCCGGCTTGAGGTCACGGAAGATGATGGACATAGGGCGGCTGTGCAGGTAGCCAAGCACTGTGCAGAGTTGGATGCCGATGTCGAGCGCCTCATCGAGCGGTAGGCGGGACTGCGGTAGCGTATCCAGGTAGTCCTCCAGCGTCTGCCCCTCGATGAAGTCCATCACCAGGTACCAGCGCCCGCTATCGCTGAAGTTGTCATAGATGCGCGGCAGGTTGGGATGGGTCAGGCTCGACAGAATGCGCGACTCGCGCCTGAAGGCGTTGGTGGCCTCGATAATCTCCTGCGGGCTTAAGCTGCTCTGGCTCATCTCTTTCACGGCCACGAAGCGATCATCAAACTCGTGATCCTGGGCCCGGTAGACCGCGCCAAAGCCGCCCTTGCCGATCTGCTCCGTGATGCGATAGCGTTGCTTGAGTACATGGCTGGAGACGAGCATGCCGGTAGGCATGGTGCTGCCATATGCCGTGCCTCCACTCGCGAAGGCGGATGGTGCATTATTTTGCAGGCCCTGTCCACATGCAAAACAGAACCGCGCGTGCGCCCGATTGGCGGCGCCGCATATATCGCAATACAGCGGAGGAGATGATGCCATACGCATCCTTGACGGGCGCATGAGGCGCCCCTACATTACAATGTCCCAATGGGTGCCTACCCGAAGCACCCGGCTATCAATATCAGGGGCATGGTAGCATTTAGAACATAGGTTTGTCAAGAATGTAAACACCCTATCTTCCGCGTCGTCAGTCCTTCTCCGCCGGCTTAACGCCCCAGGCCGTCAGTCCGAAGGCGATACCCAGGTAATCCTCGCTCAGCATATCGATGAGCATACGGTTGTATAGTTCATCGTACTCCGCTTCCGCGATAACGCCGGATTTCACGAGATAGGGCTTGAGCAGAGCGAAGGCGACCTCAGTATCTTTGCAGAGGCCATAGTACAGAGGCATCCCATAGGAGCTTTCAAGAAGGAAGGCACGTTTGTGTATGTCGGCAAAGCCGGCATCTTGCAGCATCCGGCGCATCACGTGCGCCAGGCCTATAGAATGCCCATCGACAGAGAAAGAACGGCCCTGCTGTGCCAGCACCTGCATAAAACAGCCGCCCAGGCGCAGGGCAGCCAGGCTATTTGACGTTCCTGATTCCACTTCGGATAGCCGGATAATCCCGCCTGGGCGCAAGATGCGCTGGCACTCGGCCAGCAGGAGAGGCCAGGAGGTTTTATTCATCAAGGCAGAGATCAAGCGTGTATTCACCAGGTCAAAGGAGGCATCTTCAAATGCCAGAGGCTTCGTAGCATCCATCACGCTGAAGGTCACATTGTTAAGCCCGCGTGACCAGGCGACGGCGCGCGCATACTCGATGGTGTTCTGGCTGATGTCTATACCCACCAGCTCATAGTCCGGATAGGCGAATGCGACCTCAACCGCCCAGCCGCCCGGCCCACACGCGATATCTAAAATGCGCTGAACAGAGGAGAGATCGGGCTCCGACAACTCTGGGAACAGGCCACCCATCGCTTCAGTAAACAGGCGGTCCTGGTCAACAAGACGAGCTGTTTCCGTCCCGCTTTCGATATCAATCATGTATCTGTTCTGCGAGGCAGCCGGCTCAAACGATGACATATCCCGAATCCTTTCACTTCACCACTTGCACACGAAATACAGGCTATTCGAGTAACCCTTGATTGGTGGACTCTAAAAAAGCATATTCTCTGCTACCTATGTAGCATAGCTTATCCTGTAGCGCATGTCAAGGATAGCAGGATAGATGGAAGTGCGTTCGTACGTCTTGTGACGCGCGTTTGTGGGGGATAGCGGACAGGCAAAGTTGAAGGTACTGTTAGTGGCGCGGAAGAAGGGGATGTATTCTTTGGATTAGCAAAGACGAGAACATCACATCAGTGGTGCTTCGTGCAAGAAAACACGCTGTGACGCAAACAATCTGCGCATCGTTTTATTACCTGACGACACACACTCTTCCTGTTTTTCGCACTGCAAATGGAAAGAATCGCTATGAAGAACATGCTGCGCTGGGTCCATGGTACAGCACGCCAGACCGAGAGCCGAGAGGGAGCCAAGCTGTTCCGTGCTCCCGGGAACGAGACGCAGCTCGAACGGGTTGGCCTATCCAGCCTCGCTGTCTTTGGTCTGCTTTGTCATCTGCTGATTTTCTGGCTCCTCTTTTTCCCTTATGCTTACACCTATGACCCATATTATCAGGCTCCTGGTTCTTCTTCTTATGGGTTGACCTTTATCACCACGGGATGGCAAGCGATGGGCTTCATGCTAATTTTCCCTGTCTTCTCTTACCTGCTTTGTCTTCTGCCTATGCTGCGGAAAAGCGCGCGGAGAAAGAAGCAGCTCGAAGAGAGTTTGTATCTGAATGTTCTCGTAAACCTGGGAGGCTTTCTCCTTATGTGTAGGGTCCTCCTGTTTTCCCTCTTCGGAGATTTTAATAACCAGCGGCATTGGCTCGACGGGATGCATCTTGCTATCCTCTTCCTTGCCGTCCTCTGTAGTAGCGTGAGTAGTGTTTTGCTCGGCTCTTTGATGCGGCGAAGCAGGACGAAGCTCCGATAATGCTCTTCGGCCAGCGCGCATACATTCTCGAAACAGATAGTTCAGGGGTACTTCGTGGCTTTTGCTACGCTGAAACGCCATTCATCCTAATGACGCGACATGCGCCAGTGGGACCCACCCCTGCCTGCCCTGCTGGTCGCTACACCAGAGCCAGCCGCTTTCTTCGTGGCTGGCTGCTAGCTCATCTCCGGCGACTACGCTAAGTTCCGTTGCTGCATAGGGGGCGCTCGTGGTTCCCGTTGTGCCATCAGCATTGAGGACGATGATGGTTTTGGGAACCCAGCCGCTTTTCCCGCGCTGGTCGGTACACCACACCCAGAACCAATCAGGGTGGTTCTGCCAGGCATCGACTTTCTCGCTGACCTGAAAAGTTTCGCCGGCATGGACTGCAATTGGGTCTGTGGAGGATGCCTGATAGTCTGTCGTGACGCGGTATCTTCGCGGCTGCGCAGGCGTGCCAGAAGCGGCGTTTATGCTGTTCTCCTGACTCATGTCAACTCCTTGTGTGGGCTTTCTTCTTTGCCAGCAGTATAGCATGTATGCTGGACATCCTGTGTCATATATTTTCGGAGCATGAAACTTAGTAGGACGAAGCTGTCTTCAAAGAAGTCTATGAGTCACATCAGGGTATTTCAGGCTCTTCTGCTGGGAATACTCCATCCTCATAAAGGGCGGTAACCGGAAAGCGGAGATTCAGGCTAAGCAGCTCAACCTCTTCATGAAGCTCAAACGTATACAGCGTCCAGAGATTATTTTTCCCCCGCCGGTATACGGTTGCCTGGTAGGTGGGTCCCTGTTTAAGCTGGCACGCTTGCGACCAGGTCAGCGGTTTCCCTGACGGGAGTCACGGGTTGCGACAGCGGCTCTTTGAGGGGGATCGTCTGCGGCGGCTGGGCCAGGATGCTTCTCAGGAAGGCATCGACATGTTCGGCATCCCACTGTTTCCCGCGGCCGTCGCTCAGGATGGAGGCGGCTTTCTCTACAGGCATGCCTTTGCGGTATGGTCGATCGCTGGTCATGGCGTCGAAGGTGTCGGCGACGGCCAGCACGCGCGCGCCGAAGGGGATATCGAGACCCTTGAGCCGGGCGGGATAGCCGTTGCCATCCCAACTCTCGTGGTGATGGCGCACAATCTCCGTCCCGCGCGCAAAATCCGGATAGCGGACCAGCAGCTCCGCGCCCCGGTCCGGGTGCGTCTCCATCATGGCGCGTTCTTCCGGGTTGAGCGGCCCTGCTTTATTGAGGATACTATCAGGAATACCGATTTTCCCGATATCATGCACACGCGCGGCGGTAATAATCATATCTACTTCTGGGCCGTATAAATTCAGTTCTTTCAGCAGCATGGCGGTATATTTCGTCACGCGCCGGGAGTGACCGCCGGTATAGGGGTCGCGCAGGTCAACGGTGTCGGCCATACTTTCGAGCAGGTGACCGGTGCTTTCGTTCATCTCTTTGACATATTTACAGCTAAAATAGAGGATGCCTATCGGGACCACCAACAGGAACAGGGACAGGGGTTCTTGCGCAACGGCGAACGTGCCAAGTATCCCCAGGATATATTGAGCGCCCTCGGCAAGCCACATATCGCGTACACAGGTCCGCAGTATCTTCCTGAAAGGCTCGTCAAAGAACACGAACATTTGGAGGGCGAACGTCAGCATATCGCTGGCAAACAAGAGGAGCGCGGCGGCGATCAGAAGCAGAGCATGCATGCTTGTTCCGTGAAGTGGCACGTGGGCAACCAGTGATGCTAGCAGGACGCTAAGGATATAGCGTGCTCCCTGGACAGCGATATCGCTTGCCAGGTTCTGGCTCCTGGCCTGTACCGACACTTCGGCTACCAGTATACCGATGCCGGCCACGCTTGCGGCTACTGGCGGCGGCAGAAGCACCGCCAGCAGGTAAAAAGCCACGGTACTCATCTGGATCTTGACGTGCAGGCGAATGTTGATAGGGTAGCGGTACGAAACGACGATGGCCCCTGCCAGGAATCCGGCTAGCAATATGTCCTGCATCCCGATGCGCAGGTGAGCCGCGAGGAAGTACCACCAGCCAGCGACCTGTACAAGGATGGCTAGCACGACAATGCCTGCCAGGACCCCGGTCCGCCAGGTGAAATGAGGCAGACGAAAATTCAAGACTTTCCTCCTTTTCGTAGCGCTCTGTCACGCTTCATTCGACACGTGAGCCGCCCCTCGTCCGCGTAGGGATCCGGCTTGCCGCATCCGCGTGGGCTGCGAGGGCGGGAGAGGCTCCCAGGCCCAAGGG
>JALYTT010000140.1 GCA_030854145.1 Chloroflexota bacterium
AGAAATGTGGCTTCGGCAACTGATTTGCCTGTGCGCTGGAGATAGCGACGGACAATGCGATATCCTATGGCGTAGCCGGCAAAATTTGGAACGCCGGCCTCTGACCGCCCCATGTGGACGGCAATGGTATCGCCGAAGATATAGCCGCGCACGGCATCGAATCCGCTCACGTCGAGCGCGTCACCAATGATGCGCCTGGCCGTGGCAAGTTCCTCTTGGCTTAAGTCAGTGACAAAGTAGCCTACTACCTCCTCTCCAAAGAGTTCCGCCGCGAAGGATTCCGCCAATCCTTCGGCGACGATGTAATCGGCAACCGTGACACTCATGGGAAGAAAAGATACGGCCTTAAAACGCATGTTATGGTTCAGTTCGTGGACCGATGCACCCTCCACGCGCGCCAGGGTGTACTCATTGGCCTGGCTGTATGTGACCATCACATAGCCCGGAATGCCGCCGAACCCGGAATAGCCGCGGTCGACAGGATTGGCTCGTCTGGCATCGGTGAGAACTAATGCACAGGTCACGCTGTCCAGGGATATCTGATCCATATAGGGAGCAAATGCGGCCAGGCCCTTTTCAAGAGCCAGCGTGGATCTGTGCCAGGCATCACCTGCCGCCATCCGATCGACTAATGCCTCAATTGTGGGGCGCGTCTCGTTGGCAAAATCTTCTGGCGCGTACAGCGTCCACATCTTCGCAATTGCCAGGGGATCATCTCCGCCGAAAATGCGCATCACACCTTCAAAAGGGGCCAGAAGCTCCTGACGATAGATGGTCTCGCGCTCCTCAGCATCAGCGGTGACGAGCAAGCGCCGGTATATGGATTCAACGTCAATGATCTGTAATTTCATCTGTGTTTCCTTTCTTGAGTCGCAGGACCAGTCATATGCTTTGCCATATGTCATCCTTCTCTTTGCTGATCTGTCCAGGAGTATAAAATATGACGTAACGTCAAATGCAAGCCCTTCTCTGATAGTCATGGAAACCTTGCATATACATTGAGATATGCTAATATATTATTGGTAGCAAGTTGCTATGGGTAAGGTGTCATTCTTGAAGTAGTTTCATCGAAAGTGTTAAAAGATCCTAGAGAAGATAGAGAAAATGAGCGAAGAACGCGAAGAACAAACGATATGCTTCCATCAGGATTGTGTATTCGTACTCGGGTCTGATGAAGAGTGTCAGAGATGCCATCGCCCGGTCTGCGAAAAGCACTCTGCCGGTATAGAGCATCCCAACCAGAATGTGCATGTCCTGTGTCATGATTGTATGAAGACGCTACAGGTCTGGTATATTCCCGGTGCCATCCCGCGCCAGGTCATATTCGCCGAGTGATAGCATCCTTTCCACTCCCCTATAGCGTCTTGGCATAACAGCCTGTCTGGAGATAGAGAGTACCAAAACTAAATAGCACTTTAGGATCTACCCGGCCACGAACTCTTCCAGTACCACCACCATCTGCCGCAAGTGCTACGTACATCCTGCTATCATCGAAGCCTACATGGATGGTACCCTGCCACCAGTTCTGGCGCTGCAAGAGCAGCAGGCGCCATCCGCTTCGCTTGCCGGGTTGCAACCTGATGCGTCCATGGTGCTGGCGTTTCTCCAGGCTCAGCAGCAGGGGAATGAACGCCTGTCCGGGCCTTGTTCTTCTTTATAGTCCAACGAGCGGAAAAGACGGTACAGAAGAGAAGCCAAAGGGCGGCGTCCCGCGTGTAAAAAATAGAACTGGATGCATAGCCGGCCCTTGTCTTATATTGGCCCCTGGCTTTTGAGCTTGTATAGAAACACTTTCTTTACTATAATGGAATGTAAAGGTTATCATGTCTTTTGAGGTGCGGGGTGCAAGAAGTACAGACGATTCTCCCTAATGGGACCATAGTACAGGAACGGTATGTTGTAGAGGATCTGCTTGGCAAGGGTGGTTTTGGAGCCGTCTACCTGGTGAAAGATATGCGCGTCAAGGGCAACCTGTTTGCGCTCAAAGAGGTCATTGATCCCAATAAGCAGGATCGACAGCGCTTTATCTTTGAGGGCGACGTGTTGAAGCGTCTTGACCATAAAGCGCTACCCCGCGTCTACCGGGCGTTCGAGAGCGATAAGCAGGGGCGCGCGTATATCCTCATGGACTATATCGAGGGGCCGAACCTGGAGGTGCTGCGCCAGCGCCAGCCGGCGAAGCGTTTTTCCCTGTCGCAGGTGCTCGCGATTATGGACCCGATTATGGAGGCCGTCAGTTACCTGCACCACCAGCGACCCCCGATTATCCATAGAGATATTAAGCCTGCCAACATCATTGCCCTTGAAGCAAGCAACGAGGCGGTGCTGGTAGATTTCGGCATTGCTAAGGAGTATGATCCTGAGTCCACCACCACTGCTATTCGGCGCTGCTCCCCTGGCTATGGGGCGCCGGAACAATACGGCACAGGGACCAACTCGCGGACCGATATCTATGGCCTGGCCGCGACGGTCTATTCTCTCCTGACGGGCGTGGTGCCCATCGATGCCCTCTATCGCCTGACGCAGATAGGCAGTAAAGGCAGCGACCCGCTTGAGCCGGTGACCCAGATCGTGCCTGAGATCCCGGCTTCAGTCTCCGACGCTATCCATAAAGCCATGGCCATCGATGTCAATGCGCGTTACGCGACGGTCGAGGAGTTCCGGCAGACTTTGCTCAACGGTCTGGCTGAGCAGAAAAGAGTGGCGGCTAGCGCGCTGCCAGCACAATCGCTTGCCGCAGTTGGTGCCGCGACTGCCGTTGAGGATATTACCACGAAGGTCGTGCCGGCTCACGCGCAGGCTCAACCCTCGCGTTCCAGGAATCGCCTGGCGCTCCTGCTGCTCATCTTTGTGCTCCTGGCGGGGGTAGCCAGCGCTATGGGCATCTTGTATTTCACGACACACCAGGGCGCGTCTGCCAACGGTGTCACTCCTGTACCCCAGCCACAGCATACTGTTGTGCCCACGGCAACTGCTACTCACGCACTCACGCCCACGCCTCGCCCTACAGCGACCGCGAGCCCGCAATCGTCGCCGACCTCCAGTGCCACGGCTCCGCCGATTGGGGGCACCTTTCCACAACTAGCGGGCGGATACTCGGGGCAGATTCATAATGCCCCGGCCAATGTTACCAAGGGTATGACACTCTCCCCCGTCCACCAGAGCCAGGGCACCATCAATGGCCAGTTTAACGTCGCCGGCCCCGAACTGATCGGGAGCGGGCCTTTTAGCGGCACCGTGGATACCCAGGGCAATGTCAGTTTCACCGTCACATCAAGCGGTGTGCGGCCACTGTTATTCACCGGCACGATCAACAAGGATGGCAGCATAAGCGGGAGCTATTGTAGCCTGGATGGTACGAATCACTGCAACCACGCCGTCGGTGGCTTCGGCACATGGCGCGTGCAGCCAGTGCCACCCGGCTCCGGCTCGATCGGCGTCTCTACGTCAGGACGTACCGGGGATAGGCGCAACGACGTGTTGTCCTCTTTTTCTTTTGCTGCAAAACCTGGACCTATGCTTCTGGCATCACTTCATACAGCACTGGTTGAGCACGGAAGAACAGTTTGAAGATGAGCGTCCACACCCAGTAGCTCACGGCTCCGCCGATGAGCCTACGCGCGTACTGAGCCTCTGCGCCTTCCAGGCGATGTGCACTACCTGCAATTGTTGGACCAAGCGCCTTCCCTTGCCGCGTGCAGGGGGCCAGTGTCACCTGCGAGTTGTTGGCAAGGCGCTTAACCTTGCCGGTGGTAGACCTGGTTGTAAAGTACGCCTTGCCGTCTGCAACGCGGATGCCGACCGGAGTACTGACCCCCTGACCATTGCGGCGAAAACTGATTAGCAGAGCGGTCCTGGAAGTACGTAGAGGCATAAATGCGTCCTGAGTAGTATTCGTCAGGTTTTTCTTCATGAAACTTCATCCTTGGGGAACTCTTTGCGCTCCCATACATTTATCTGGTCAATCTTCTTTCGTGGCCGGGCGTCGGGCAAAGAGCGTTAGCAGGCGCCCAAGGAGCGTTTGAGTGAACGGGCGATAGCGTGTATTCTGGAAAGCGGTAAAAAGCCAACGCTCCTCTTGCTTGACAGCGATCATGGTCTGCACGGAGCGGGACCTGCGCGATGGTTGCTTCTGATGCCTTCGAATCACCCCTCCTGTGCTATAGATGACGGCGACATCCGGCGCCAGGAAGCGCATGTTCAGAATGTGACCAATCAACCGCGAGCCTTTCATGAAACCTTCAAAAAGCGGTCGATGAACCTGTGCGATGGTGGCTTGTTACACCGACAAGGACATGGCGCTGATCCTCGATTTCATCCATCGGAGCATGCGGGTCCTGGGAACCGAAACGACGAAACTGCGAGCGAAGATGTCGCAGGAGGAATAGACATACGCAAATTCGTTTTGGGTTGGGCTATGGTCTCATCAATGTCAAAACGAAAGCCAATGTTCATCTCTTCTCCTCTACGAAGGTGACATAAATACGCGTAGGGACCCGATTTACCGCGTCTGACGCAATTTATTGCCTGTAATCGTAATTTTTGCGTATAACGCGCAGAACATCACGGGCAATAAATTGCGTCGGACGCGATAAATCGGGTCCCTACGGTGAAGGGTATGGCCTTGCCAAACCTGCATCATATCTGTATACTACCCAAAACGAGTGTATGTAGCGGAGATGGCGATGGCTCCTCTGCACGGTGAATGGCAACCTGACCATCTCGTTGATCTACGCGCCCTCTCATGTTCATTGTAGCGTGTGTTCGTCGGGTGGAGTCTCACCCAGTTCTCAGAGCTTTTTCAGATGTAGAGAGATGGGCGCGCGAAAGGAAGAAGGTTATGCAACTGCAACAGGATATTCCCGCTTCATGTCGGCTGTGGGTCTTTGTGCATGGCCCGTTGGCGGTGTGGCGGCGTAGTGCTGAAGACGCCTGGGAGCCTGTTGAGAAAGAGGTGTGGGGCAAGGGCCGCCCGGCGCGCTCGGTCTTCAAACGCTTGCTCGCCGCCCCAGGACGACGGCTCTCACGCGGGACGTTACAAGAGGACATCTGGCCGGATATGCAGGATTTTGAGCTTGCTGATAAGTCGCTCTACAATGCCATCAACCAGATTCGCCAGGCGCTCGGCAAACCCCTGCTCAAGACCATTGAGTCCATCTATGAGATCGTCGATCAATCACAGGTGTGGGTGGATTGTGATGCCGCTGAAGCCTTGCTCAAAGAGGCGGAGAACCTGGGGCATTCATCGATCCAGGCCTTGCCCTCGCTGGAACAGGCGCTGTCGTACCTGGAACGGGGCGAGCTGTTCGAGGGCGAGAGCGGGACATGGGTCTACGCGGTACGCAAAAAGAGCGAAGACCTGCTCAGGCAGTGCAGATTGTGGTTGGCAGAAACGTATGAGCGAGACGGCAAGCTTTTGTAGGCAGGTTTGCAGTACCGGGCGCTACTGACAATTATGCCGCCTGACGAGGATGCTTTGCGGTGTTGGATGAGCATGATGGTGCGGCATGGCAAGCCAGAGGAGGCCCAGAAACACTACCAGAATACAAAAGAGCTTTGTGAAGCGCAGGGATACATCCTCTCTATAGAAACTGAGCAGTTTGTCAGGCAACTTGGCGACGAAGCAAGCGCAGGAGGCAAAGCCCGCGAAATGCTTACGACACTCTCCCGGCGTTCTGCCTTGAGTTTAGGGGCCGGTGCAGTTGCCGGCATGACTGGTGATCTGACGAGCTTATGGATTGATGATCTGCTCTCAATCTATGCGCGAGGGATTGTTGTCTGCCAGGATTTGTACTTTAGTGGCTGCCCGCATCAAGTAGAGGCTATTCTACCACTCTATCGCAATCAGACAGCGCTACTTGCCCGGCAGTCATCGCCATTGCAACAAATTGCGGCCCGGCTCGCTTCACTGGCTCAACAACTTGTCTGCGAATTGTTCACTGACCGGGAGGATTTTGGCGTGGCAGAGCAGGCCGGGCGACAGGCGTTTCTCTACGGACAGCTTGCCGGTGACCCGAATTTGCAGGTTGCATCACTTATCAGCCTGGCAAATCTCGGTTTCCATCGAAAACTGAGTACGGCTGCGCTCCATGCCTATGAGCATGCTGTCTTGCTGCTAAGTGAGCACGTCACCCCACTACTCAAGGGACGCACCTACGCGGGCCTTGCTGAAGTGTACGCGATGCGCGGGCAATTTCAGGAAGCGATGCGGGCTATGGGCTTAGCTTACGAGTATTATCCTCTCAAACCAGAGGACGACCCGGCCTATTCCTACTTGCGAGCGTCTCGCTATTCTCTTTACGTCTTCGGGGATGCCCAATCCCGCCTGTTTTTAGGACAACCAAAAGCAGACCTAGCCAAGTGATGCTGGCTCTTCCAAACTTTTGATGAATCAAATAGATGAGATTATTTTGTGGCTCTCAGAGAGGTGGATCGGGTATACTTGAGAGTCTCAGAGAAAGTGGTTCCCCTAAGAGAAAGAGTCTGCGATGGCCCGCAAGAACAGCCCAACCTTATTACCCGATACCTCTTGTTTACAGTTAGTTCGTCTGGAAGCCGATGAGCAGTCACTCATGGTCATCGTGGCAACAACCTCGTCAGGAGCGCTTTGTCCGCTTTGCCAATGTCGTTCCGAGAGTATCCACTCGCGTTACACCCGTGTGGTGGCAGATCTACCTTGGGCGGGTTGGGCGGTGCGGCTCAAACTGCATGTACGACGCTTTTTCTGCCGGAACCAGGAATGTAAAGGCTGGATCTTTACCGAACGGTTGCCCAATGTGGTGGCTCCCTCTGCTCGACGCACCACACGTCTGTGTGATCTACTCACGCTGATTGGCTTTGCTATGGGAGGAGAAGCTGGAAACGTCTTGGTAGAACGGATGGGGTTAGAAGCCAGTCCTGAGACCCTGCTGCGGCTGGTTCGCCAGCAGGAAGAGCGCCAGGTATCCACGCCTCGAGTGTTGGGTGTGGACGATTTTTGTTTTTGCCGCCGCAGGAGTTATGGAGCGATCCTCATCGATCTCGAACGGCACCTTCCCATCGACTTGCTTCCCGATCGCGAAGCCGAGACCTTCAAAAAGTGGTTGCTGGCCCACCCCGGTGTGCAGATCATCAGCCGGGATCGCGGTGGTGCGTTTGCCGAAGGGGCAAGGCAGGGAGCGCCCAAAGCGAGGCAAATAGCTGACCGGTGGCATTTATTGTCTAATCTCAGTGACGCCATGCAGGGCTTCTTCCTTACGAAGCAGCCCTTGCTCAAGTCGCTGACGAGTCAGCTCGAAGCCGAAGCGCTCTCGGAGATTGCACAGTCAGAGCTAGTTCCCTGGCACACGGGAACGACGAAGTGCCTGGAAGAAAAGAGCCTCCTCCTGCTCCAACAGCGAGTAGAGTTGTATCACCAGATCCACGATTTGGCAGCGAAAAAGGTCGATGTGGCCAATATTGCCCGTCAGATTGGAGTAAGTCGTCAGACGGTCTACAACTACCTCCAGATGAAGCAGCCACCAGAACGAACGCGGATTTATCAGGGAGGCAAGCGGCTCATCGATCCCTACAAGGACTATCTCGCCCGAAGGTGGAACGAGGGATGCCGAAGTGCCCAACTGATGTACCGTGAGATCAAAGAGCAAGGCTACAGCGGTTCGGACACCGCTGTAGGCCGCTTTGTTGCTCCCTTGCGAGCGCAGAAAGGCAAGGCTCGCAGTTTCAAATCGGTCGAACCTGAGCCTGAAACAATGGTTAAACCAGAGGAAGTGAAGAAAAAGCGTCCTCCCACCGCCTTGCAGGTTGCTCATTGGATGACCTTTAAAGAAGATCAGCGCCTCGATTGGCAGCAGACCTACCTTACGCGACTCTGTGAGGAAGATCCACAAATTGCCCAGACCTACGAGCTGATCCAAGAATTCACGACTATGCTGCGAGAGCTGGAAGGCGAACGGTTCGATGTATGGCTCGATCGCGTCGAAACACAAGGCGTGTCAGAACTCCAGAGCTTCGCCAAGGGACTGAAAAAAGATTACGATGCGGTGAAAGCAGGCCTTACCTTGGAGTGGAGCCAAGGTCAGACTGAGGGGCAAGTGCATCGCTTGAAACTCATCAAGAGGCAAATGTATGGACGAGGCAGCTTCAAGCACTTGCGCAAGCGCGTTCTGCATCGGGCTGAAACCAAGAGGCATCGGCGCCGTGCTCAAGAACAATTGTGGGGCGTGGGCAGAAAGTCTGGCGACCAAGCGGCTCTGGCAAGCTGAGAAAAAGGGATTCGCATACAGGAGGATAGAGTTCTCCTCTGGCCTCGGCACTCTTCCCATTCGAGAACGATACCAAGGTGCGGTCCATTAGACAACTTTGACGAGCGCACAGATCGAGTCCCTGTTGAGAATGCTCTTTTGGCCCACAAACGGCAGTAGGAGTCGTTTCTGGATGCAAAAACTTTGAAGAGAGACTCTTCGAGGAGACGACTCCAGAGGAAAATAACTTATTCTCTGAATACCATGGACCAGCTTCATCCATCTGGAGAAAAGCTCTTCCTGTCAGCTCATCCCCGATTCATCAAAAGTTTGGAAGAGCCGTGATTATGCTTTGCAAATATGTGCAGTATCCATTGCAAAAAAACTTCGCTTGACACAACTCTCTCTATCTTCTATCATGTCATTACCTAATGACGTATGAAAAAAGAAGTATGAGGAGGACTTTGTGCCAACACTCGTTCCACACGCGACGGCTCTCAAGGCAAAACTGTTCCGTGGTTTTTCTGATATGTCCCGGCTTTCCATTCTCGAGGCGTTACGTGCTGGCCCCATGACGGTGAGCGCCATTACAGAGAAGACGGCACTTGCGCGTACCAATGTCTCCAACCACCTGCGCTGTTTGTCCGACTGTGATCTGGTGGTTTCTGAAACACAAGGACGGTACACGCTCTATCAACTGAGTGATCCACGCGTGGCAACGCTCCTGGGGCTGGCTGATGAATTGCTCGCTGACGTAGCACGAGGGGTGTACGAATGCACCCGCTACACACCAGATGATACCTGCTTGCATGAGGAAGGGGAGAGCCGATGAGCAAAGAACATACCGAGCATGACCATACACATGGCATGGCAAAACAGACCCTGCGCCTCGCCTTTTTCCTCTCGCTCATCATTGTGGCCGCAGAGGTCGGGGGAGGTCTCCTCGCCCACTCTCTGGCATTGCTTTCCGATGCGGGGCATGCGCTGACCGACATCTTTGCACTGGGTCTTGCCTGGTTTGCCACCGCGCAAGCGGAACGGCCTGCCAATGCACGCAAAACCTTTGGCTATCATCGTGTAGGCATTCTCGCCGCCCTCATCAATGCGATTACCCTGATCTTGGTCACAGGCTGGATTCTCTACGAGGCGGTGCAGCGCTTCCAGCATCCCGAACCAATTCAGCCGCTGTTCATGTTCGCGTCGGCAGCCGTTGGGATTGCCATCAACCTGTACATTGGTTTTGGACTCAACAAAGAAAAAGAGAATCTGAATGCCAAAGCCGCAGCCTTGCATGTCTTTGGAGATGTGGGAGCGAGCGTCGGTGTTATCATCGCAGGCTTGGTCATTCTCCTGACGGGTTGGACCCCGATGGACCCGATTCTGTCGGTAGGTATTGCAGTGCTCATTGCGATAGGTGCCTGGCGGATCGTGCGTGAAATCACGGATATTCTGTTGGAAGCCACCCCCAAAGACATCACTCTTTCCGCCCTGGTGGACGACATGAAACAGGTTCCAGAAGTGGGCAACGTCCATGACCTGCATGTGTGGAGTATCACCAGTGGTATGTATGCCCTCTCTGCCCATGTCCAGACTGCGAATGTGCCCCTGGATGAATGTGCCCCTATTCTGCTTCAGTTGGAATCCATGCTGCGCGAGAAGTATCGCATTGGACACTCCACATTGCAATTTGAGTGTCACGGGCATCAGGGCACGTGCAGCGAGATCGATGGGCTGTACTGCCAGATGGAAAGCGATCATGACCATGATCCGTCAGAGGACACCAATCCTCATGCGAAGACGAAGGGGAAGTACGCATGAATACATTCACCACGATTCTGGTCTATGGAATACCCGCTTCACTGCTCCTTTCAGCCATCATCCTGATCATGGAGTTGATCAATCCCCGTCTGATGCTTCGGAGTTATCCAAAGGATGTCAAGGCGGCAGTGTCTGCCGCGACACCGGAGGAAAAGCGGCAGACACTCGTGGGGGCAGTTCCTTTCTGGTTCGTGCTCTTGGGCTTCCCCATCGCTGCTGCGCTCTCTGTCCGTGCATCCAACCAGGAATTTCTGCTTCTCTTCTTGAGTGCGTTTGGTGTCATGTTGCTAGCGAATCTCGTGGACTGGCTGATCCTCGACTGGCTCATCTTTTGCACGATCACGCCGAAGTTCGTGATCCTTCCTGGAACCGAAGGACTGGCTGGATACAAGAATTACGCGATGCACTTCAGAGGGTTCTTGATCGGTACGGCTCTCTCCGTGATCGTGAGTCTCATCATTGCAGGCATCATTCACTTGGTCTAAAGATGCGCCTGCCAGATGGGAGCAGACAACGATCATGTGTATGAACATACCGTCATCACCTCTCCCAGTGGAGACAAGGAGAATAAGATATGGCACGAGAACTTCCACTCCTCAACTCCGCGTCTGTGGCACAACCCACCCCCACACGAAAAGGCGATGTTCGCCAGGGGATATGGATCGAGTTCGTCACGATTGTGTGGATGGTTATCGAGGCAAGTATCGCCATCAGTGTTGGTTTTGCAACCCGGAGTGTTTCGCTGCAAGGCTTTGGCATTGATAGTATCGTCGAACTGATCGCAGGGGGTATCCTGCTGTGGCGATTGCTCGTTGAGCAGCGCGGCGGCTCGGTCGAACGGATTGAGGACGCGGAAAGGCGAGCCTCATGGGTGACCGCCATCAGCCTCTTTGCCCTTGCCGTCTACATTGTCGGCGACAGTACTTGGAGCTTCTTCACACAAACCCGACCAGAATCATCCTGGTGGGGGGTGGGCTTAGCTGTCGCCGCTGCCATTATCATGCCGCTCTTGTGGCAAGGAAAGCTACGAGTCGCCAAACGGATTGGAAGCGCTGCCCTCAAAGCCGATGCTGCCTGTAGTGTGACCTGTGCGTACATGTCCCTTACCTTGCTTGCCGGTCTGCTCCTCAACAGAGTGTTCGGCTGGTGGTGGGCTGATCCGCTGGCGGCTCTTGCTCTGGTCTATTTCCTGGTGCAAGAAGGCCGTGAGGCACTACACGAAGCTCGCACGGGAGAGCAATGTTCTTGTTGCGCCGATGAAGATGACCACTGCAAAGCAGAAGAAATGGAGCAGTAGGCGCGCACGCGCGGGAGAAACGTATGCCGAAAATCAAGCGTCCTCATCAGGAGCCGACTCATGATTGGCAGCACATTCGCTCTTTGCTCAAAGATTCGGCTCAGATTACCTATGAGATCATTCGCCCGGTGATTTTGTGGGGAACAACCCCAAAAGAACGGGCGGCGGAAACGGGTATGTCTCAGCGGACCATTTACTACAAGGCCAATTTGTTTGACCAGGCAGGTATGGCAAGTGTCATACCTCCGACCCCTCCGCCGCCTGTTCCTACGCTTGACAAACGAACACTGCCACCTCCGATACGTCAGGCCATTGTCGATCTCAACGCTGAGTATTCCTCGCTTTCATTGCACGAGATTGCCAGCATCTGCTATGCCCAGTTTGGGCGAAAACCTTCACCGCATACGATCAAACTGATCCTTGCATCCGGTCCAAAGCCATCGCGCACGATGCGTCGTTACCCTCGCTTCTCGGAAATGGATGACCCTGTAGAGCGTCGCAAGCTCATCATTCGATTACACGCTGAGGGGTGGACAGTATCAAGCATTGCAGGGTATTTGGAAACGAGTCGCACAACCGTCCATGCGACGCTCAAACGCTGGGTGAAAGAGCAATTTGCAGGGCTTGAAGACAAATCTCATGCTCCGATATCCAACGTTCAAAAGGTTGATCTACGAGCCATGAATGAGGTGAAAAAGCTTCAGGAGAACCCAGAACTGGGCGCATATCGTATTCACACTGCCCTCTTACGCTTAGGCATCACACTCTCTCCTCGTACCTGTGGACGCATCCTTGCCCTCAATCGCAACCTGTATCATCTTCAGATGCCAACAAAAAGCGAACGTTTCAAGGCGACGATGCCATTCAAAGCCGAGAGACGCCATCAATTTTGGAGTGTGGATATTCGCTATCTGGATATGCATCGCTTAGAGAATGAAGATCAGATCTACTGCATCTCGATTTTGGAGAACTTTAGCAGGGCGATCTTGGCCTCAGCAGTCACCCGGCGACAAGATACCGAGGCGTATCTGGCGGTTCTCTACCATGCAATCCGTCGTTACGGAGTGCCAGAGGTGCTCGTCTCCGACTCTGGCAGTGTCTTTTTATCGCATGATGCAATGCGCGTGTATGATGCGCTTGGTATTCAGAAAGAGCAAATCAAGAAAAGACGCCCGTATCAAAACTACATCGAAACGCACTTCAATGTGATGCGAAGAATGGGAGACTGGCATTTTGAGAAAGCTCAGACCTGGGATGACTTGCTCGCAGCTCATGAGAAATTTCTCTTAGAGTACAATTTTCAGCATCACTCTGCTCATGAGAAACGAGATGACGGCTGTCACAGTCCGGCGGCAGTTCTTCAGTGGATCAAAGGGATGCAACCAGAACCGGAGCTGATCTATCGTACCTTCGCAGCTCTTTGTGAAACGCGCAAACTCAATCGTGCTGGATATGCGAAATTCCGCAATTTCCTCCTCTATGGGGAACGTGCGTTGGCGGGATCTGAAACCACCGTCAATATTTTTCAGGACCTGCTGACCTTAGAATATGAGGAGCAACCGCTTTCGCGCTATTCTGTGGAATGGCAGTCCGACGACGAGCATTTTCTCCGTGTTGGCAATCCTCGCCTCTACGATCACCCCTATCAAAGTCCACAGCTTTCGCTCTGGGAAGCAGGCGAGGTTGAGTGGCAGGTGATTATTCGCTGTGAGTCTCCAATTCGGCGACGGAAGCGGAAAGTTCGTCCAATCGTTCTTCAGCTTACTCTTATCCTTGATCCAGGAGAAACGGCATGAGTGAAAACAGCAAACGCATTTTTCTTCTGTGTGCTCACCGCTCTGTCAGGGAGGTGATGGCGGCAAGCTTGCTAGCAGCGCTGGCCCCCAGAACGTGGGATATCTGGATGGCACCAGGAACGTTCGCGGCCTCTGAGGTTGCACTGGTTCGCCAAGTCCTCTCTGAGATCCACATTCCCTTGCTCTCACCTCAAACCGCAGAGCCCTCCTTTGACCGCTCTTGGGACGAGGGAATTGTCTTATGCAGTGGTGCAACAGACCAGTGACCACTTATTCCTAACGCCGGTCGGCGTCACCTCTGGTCAGTCGAAGATGTTCCCTCAGAGGAACTGCCAGTAGCGGAACGGCTTCTCGCCTACCGTCACATTCGTACCACGCTCATACAGGCAATAAGAATGAATCTTTTTCTTCCTACACGACTTGCTATGATTTCACAACGCAAGTAGCCAGGAGGCTCATTCTTTTGCAGCGTCTCTTGCTCAGCTTATTCTATGTGCTTTTTTGCAATGGGTACTGCACATATGCGCAAAGCATCCTGGCTCTTCCGCAAAGTTGATGAAGAACGCCTGTTCTTCTGCCTAAAATGAGCCGTTTGGCGGCATTTCTTGCCATCTCAATCAGGTGTTGGTATGCTTTCCTCGCACCTGAAGAAGAGATGGA
>JALYTT010000600.1 GCA_030854145.1 Chloroflexota bacterium
AAGAGGCGGTCAAGGTGTAGGGGCGCGGTTAACAAGCCCGCCTGTTGCCCCGATGGCATCTTGATCATGTCGATGAACAGGCGGGCTTGTTAACCGCGCCCCTACGGATGGATGCCCCTTATGGACGGCAAATATATTTGGAATATCCTGGATGATTGGTAAAAACTATGGCAGAAGAAGAGAAAAAAGACCAACTTGTGCATCTTACGATAGATGACATCCCTGTGGCGGTCCCCCCTGGGACGCTGGTGTGGGCGGCGGCTCGGCAGGCGGGCATAGAGATTCCGATTTATTGCTATCATCCTAAGATGCCGCCGCTGGGGGCCTGCCGCATGTGCTTTGTGGAGATCGAGAAGCTGCCCAAGCCGCCGCAGACCGCCTGCACCACACCAGTGAGCGAGGGCATGGTCGTCCACACGAAGACTGAGATGGTGCTCAAGGCGCGCAAGGGCACGCTGGAGTTTCTGCTCATCAACCACCCGCTGGATTGTCCGATCTGCGATAAGGGTGGGGAGTGCGACTTGCAGGACTTCACGCTGCGCCACGGACCCGGCGGGACGCGCTTCGACCTCGACAAGCGCCACTATCGCAAACCGATCCCCGTCAGCGACCGCGTGATGCTGGATCGCGAGCGCTGCATCCTGTGCCAGCGCTGCACGCGCTTCAGCTCGGAGATCTCCATGGACAACGGCCTCGTGATGATCGAGCGCGGCTATCGCATGGAGGTGGGTACGGCTCCCGACCATGCCTTCGACTCGATCTTCTCAGGCAACACTGTCGAGATGTGTCCGGTGGGCGCGCTGACGGCCACGAAGTACCGCTTCAAGTCGCGGCCATGGGAGTTGAAGCACACGCCCAGCGTCTGCAACAACTGTAGCGTCGGCTGCAATGTGCGCGTCGATGTGCGCATCGACAAGATCATGCGCCAGATGTCACGCGCCAATGATGATATCGACGATGGCTGGCTGTGCGACCGCGGCCGCTGGGATTTTGAGTTCGTCAACAGCCCGCAGCGCCTGCGCACACCCATGATGCGCACGCAGCGCGACAAGCCACTGGAGCCGGCGACGTGGGACGAGGCGCTGTACATGATCGCCACGCGCTTCACCGCCATCAGCCAGCAACACGGCGCGCAGGCCATCGGCGGCATCGGTTCAACCCGCACTACCAACGAGGAGACGTATCTCTTCCAGAAGCTACTGCGCGAAGTCATTGGCACACCCAACGTCGATCACTACCACGGTCACTTCCCCGGCCCGCGCGACACGCTGACGGGCCGGCCATGGATGCTGACCGGCAGCATCGCCGAGATCGAGCAGGCCTCGCACATCGTGCTCATCGCCTCCGACCCCTACCAGCGCCAGCCGATACTCAACCTGCGTATCAAGAAGGCCATGAGGGCGGGCGCGAAGATCTTTATCGTCAACGAGACGAGTACCGAGCTTGACCGTTTCGCCAGCCAAAAGATCGCCATCCCGGCCCACGGCGCGGGAGCAGCGGCGAAGATCCTGCTGAGTTCGGTCGTGCGCCAGGAGGATATGCGGGCGCCCAATGAGGATGTGCGCACACACATGCTCGACGAAGATACCCAGGTGCGCGGCTATGAAGAGACCTTCGGGGCGGAGGTCACCCGGCAGTTACGCAAACTGGCACACGAGATAGCCGGGGCCACGGGCGCGATCATCCTCTACGATGAGCTGGCCACCCGCGAAGCTGGCTGTCAGGACCTGGCGGCCGACCTCCAGACGCTGGCCGTGATTACTAGCAACATCGATCGCCCCGGCGCCGGCGTTGGCCCGCTCTTCGGGGATGCCAACTCGCTGGGTGCGCGCGACATGGGCCTGCTGCCCGATGCGCTCCCCGGCTACCGGCCGGTCACCGAGGCCGGCCTGCCATACGACGAGATGCTGAGCAACCCGCAGGTGAAGGCGCTCTACATCATGGGCGCGAACCCTGCACGCCATGTGAGCGGGGGCGACCTGCGCGCGAGCAAAGAGTTTCTCGTGGTGCAGGATATCACGCTGAGCGAGACGGCGCAACAGGCCGATGTAGTGCTGCCGGCGGTCAGCTACGCCGAGAAAGATGGCAGCATGACCAACCTCGATCACCACGTGCAGGCTATTCGCCGCGCCCTGCGCCCGTTGCCGGGTGCGCGCGCCGACTGGGAGATCCTGGCTTCACTGGCGAAGCGATTAGGGCAGGAATGGAACTACGCCAGCGCGCGCGACATCCTGCTGGAGATCGCCGCCAGCAACCCGTTCTACAGCGGACTGACCTGGGAAGACCTGGGTCTACACGGCGTCCGGCTAAGCACGCAAGAAGTAGAGGTGGCGCATGCTTGATTTTCTCAACAACGAGATTGTGGCCGCGGTGATCAAATGCGCGGTCGTCATTGTGGCTCTGATGACCGCCTTCGCCTACATGACCTTGATCGAGCGACGCGTGATCGCCAAATTGCAGGGGCGCCTGGGACCGAATCGCGCGGGTCCATCCGGCCTCTTCCAGCCCATCGCCGATGGCATCAAGATGGCATTTAAGGAACAGATCGTCCCGACGCAGGCCAAAAAGTTCACCTACCTCATTGCGCCCATCATCTCGGTGATCGTCGCGCTGAGCGTCTTCGCCGTTGTGCCCATCGGCACCAACTGGATCAGTGGCAAACCCAGCGTCTGGGACCCCGTCATCGCCGACATCAACGTGGGGCTACTGTGGATCCTCTCGATCTCCTCGCTGGCGGTCTATGGCATCGTGCTCGGCGGCTGGTCGTCGGGCAACCGCTACTCGCTGCTAGGCTCGCTGCGCAGCGCGGCGCAGATGGTCTCATACGAAACAAGCCTGGGACTTGCCCTGAGTGGTACACTGATGTGGGCCGGCACCTTGAGCATGGTGGGCATCGTCCACCGCCAGCTTGACATGGGTATCTGGTTCATTGCCGCACAGCCGCTGGGCTTTATGGTGTATATCATCGCCGCCATCGCCGAAGTGAACCGCGCGCCGTTTGACCTGCCAGAGGCCGAGCAAGAACTGACCGCCGGCTACCTGACCGAGTACAGCGGCCTGCGCTGGAGCCTCTACCAGATGGCGGAATACATCAATATGATTACCGCCAGCGCCGTGGCCTCGACGCTCTTTTTCGGCGGCTGGAGCTTCTTCGGCCTGGAGCGCATTCCCGGCGTCTCGATCCTGATCTTCCTGGTCAAGGTGGCATTTTTCCTGTTTATCTTTATCTGGCTGCGCGCCACGCTGCCGCGCATTCGCTACGACCGCCTGATGCGCCTGGGCTGGCAACTGCTGCTGCCCCTGGCCGTGCTCAACGTGGTGATCACCGCCACGGTAGTAGCGCTGGACTGGCCCTGGTGGGTCAGCGGCCTGGCCGGGCTGCTTGTCGTGATAGCCGTGCTGTTCCTGGTCCGCTCGCGCGGCGCCGACACGCGCTACGAGTCCACGCGAGGCAGCTCTACCGAGATACCGCCATCGGTGCGCCTGGTGAAGTTCGATGGAACTGGCGCGGAGACACCCGCACCTGCATCTTTACAGGATGTAAAGGTGTAGTATGATTGATAGAGAAGTTACTGGTATATCCGTCCTGGCTAGATACTGTAAGGAGCGAACATATGCCAACCTACGAGTACCGTGAGGTGCTCCAGCAAGTTCAACACCTTACGGCTGACGAACAGCTCCAGTTGTTAGAAGATCTGGCAGCCCTCGTTCGCCACCGAGTATCCAGCCGCCCGCGTCATAACAGCCTGGAATTCAAAGGGTTGGGCAAAGAAATCTGGTCGGATGTTAATGTCGAAGAGTATCTCTGATCCGCGTAGGGGCGGTGGCTTGCCTCGCCCGCCT
>JALYTT010000141.1 GCA_030854145.1 Chloroflexota bacterium
GGGCGAGGCTTGCCTCGCCCTACGGCACGACAGCACGATTCGGCTCAACTCCCCCTACACTCAGTACGCGTGCAGCACGTGAAGCATATAATCTTTGCGGTTCAAAGGATTAGAGTCCGCCCGCTTTCTTGTAGGGAAAGCGCGCTCTATTTTGCGAAATCCGCATGGCTTCGCCAGAAAAACGCCCTCACCTTCGGTAAAAGAATGCAGGTTTCTTTGAAACTCCTCAGTCGTGGCTACTGGCAGTGTTCCTGTCAAAAGAAATGTCTCACCGAGCAGGAGCGGTCTCTCAAAGGTTGCCTGTAACGCCGACAACTTGAACATCGCCTGGCTGATGGCATGGATCGGGGCGCTCAACTCAAACTGGTTCAGAGGCTCGTAGACCGCCGTGCCTGCCTGGGAGAGCGCCTCCATGACAACAAGCGGCACCAGTTTGCGGAAATCTCCTGCCGTTGTGACAGGACTTGAATAACCGGTATGTGTCAGGATCACAGCAATATCGGTGACTTCCCATCCATATAACCCTTGTTTTAACGTCTCAAAGACCGTCTCTTCAATTGCCCGATGAAACGCGAGGGGCAACGAACCAAGTTTTACCTCTAATGTATAGCTGATGCCACTGCCCGTGGTTCCTGGTTCAACTCTGAAGCCAACGGTCGCATAAAATGGATTCTCCGCTGCTCCCATCATATCTACTGTCTGCCCCGTTCCGCTGGGCTTTTCGATGCAGACGACTCTTGTCTCTGAGAACTGGACAGCCAGGCCATAGTTTTCCTGAAGCAGTGTTTCAATCACTTCTTTTTGCACTTCGCCAAAAATCCGCAGGTAGATTTCATGATGGAAGGTATCTTTTAGCACGTTGATCAGCGGATCTTCTTCTGACATCTCCACGAGGGCGCGATAGAGCTGCTGGTTCTGCTCCGGGTGTTTCGCTTCGATACGCGCCTCCATTTGAGGAGCCACAAAATGCAGGTCTTTGATGTTGTCAGACCACGCGCCCACGATATCGCCAATTCTGACATCCTTCAATCCCCAGACTTTACAGAACTCGCCTGCTCCCACTTTGGGGGACTGCATGGTTTTCCCCTCCCAGAACACGTGAAGCTTTTTGACTTTATCTGTATGTGTTTCGAACTCACGCTCGCTCTTTTTTCTGCTCACAGACACATATTCTCTGATGTGTATGCTTCCTGAGAATACTCTGACATACGCGATCTTTTCGCCCGCTGCTGCTCTTTCAATCTTAAAGACGATCCCGGATAAAGGCGCATTCTCTACGTCGTTGTTTCCTGGAAAGAACGCCGCGACCCCTGCCAGCAGTTCTGCGACGCCGACCCCAGTCATGGCTGAGCCAAAGAAGATCGGGTACATCTTTGCGTCCCGGATCTGGCTTGTCAACGCGCTTTTTACCAGCTCCTCTGTGACTTTTTCTTCGTTGGCGTACGCTTCCAGTAATTGTTCATCGTGGAGCGCGAGAAGCTCAATGCACTCTTCCAGGAATGCTGGATCTTCGTCGCTGCTGAAGCTGTTTTCGAGAATATACGCTTGCTTCGTGCCGATATTTTCGGGTCTATAGAGAGGAATCACACGCTCTGTGAGCTTTTCTTTGATACGCGTGAGGAGTGTATGGAACTGTGCGCCTCTCCGGTCGATCTTGTTGATAAAGATGATCGTGGGGATGCCCAGCTTCAGAAGGATGGTCATGAGGAGCTTTGTTTGAGCCTGAATGCCTTCCACAGCCGATATCAGCAGAATCGCGCCATCCAGAACGCTGAAGGAGCGCTCAACTTCCGCGATAAAGTCCGCGTGTCCAGGGGTATCAATCAGGTTGATTTTCAGATCGTGTACGAAAAAGGAGACGACCGAGGCTTTAATCGTGATGCCTCTTCTTTTCTCCAGATCCAGCGAATCGGTCTGGGTGTTTCCATGATCAACTCGGCCAATTTCAGCGATGATGTTGGTTTCAAACAGAATGCGCTCTGTCAGGCTTGTCTTTCCAGCGTCTACGTGTGCTACGATCCCGATGTTCACTATCTTCATTCAGTAGAATCCTCTGTGTGTTGTCTTTTCGCATGTCATTCTCCTTGTGTATATTGTTGTATTGCCGCATGTGATAATTCTCCAATCTAATCTTGTGTAGTAAAGCTACTGAGTAGCTCCATTGAATGGTTGTACCATATAGGACGAGAGGTCAGCTTGTCAAGGGATACCTATGCGAAGCAGGGCTATTGAAAAGTCGCACTTACCCTGAGCCTACGGGTGGATCGTCTCGTACACCAGTGGTCCCGCCGTCACCGGGGTAGCGCTCCAGGTGTAGCAGGCCAGCAGCGCTTGCTGAATAGAGGAGGCCTCTGACTCGCTGCGGGCGTGGATCTCTACCAGCGGCTCGCCGGCTTCGCGGTAGTCTCCCACCTTGGCTTGCAGGACAAGGCCCGTGCTGTGGTCGATCTGGTCGTCTTTCTTGAAGCGACCGGCCCCTAGTTGCATGCTTGCCAGACCCATCTGTACAGCGGTGATGCCGGCAATATAGCCGTTGCGGGGCGCGGTGAGCATCGTGCGCACAGGAGCGGTTGGCAGCAGTTCCGGCTGTTCGATCTGGCGGCGGTCGCCAGCTTGCGCCGCGATCACCTCCGCCAGCTTCGCGACGCCTGCTCCCGATTGAACCGTGTGGGCTACCCGCGCCTGTGCCTCGGCCAGGCTGCCCACGCTACCCGTCATCAGCAGCAGTTCCGCGACCTCCTGGTAGCAGAGGTCCGCTACATCTTGTGGTCCCTGGCCTCGCAGGATAGCGATGGCCTCGGCAACCTCCAGCGCGTTGCCGATGGCGCGACCAAGCGGCTGTTCCATCGCGGTGATGGTCGCGACAGTATGGAGGTGCGCGAGTTGACCGATGTCAACCATAGTCTGCGCCAGTTGCCGCGCCTGCTCAACCGTCTTCATAAAGGCGCCGTTGCCAACCTTCACATCAAGCAGGAGGTGCGAGGCCCCGATCGCCAGTTTCTTGCTCATAATGCTGGCGGCGATCAGGGGGATGCTCTCAACCGTGCCGGTCACGTCGCGTAGCGCGTACATCTTGCCATCGGCGGGCGCCAGGTCGCTTGACTGGCCCGCCAGGACGATGCGGTGTTGCGTGAGGATGCGCATAAACTCTGTGGGCGAAAGCGTAGCACTGAAGCCGTTAATCGACTCCAGCTTATCGATGGTGCCGCCGGTGTGGCCCAGGCCCCGACCTGACATCTTGCCGACCGCGACCCCGCACGCCGCCACCAGGGGCGCGACGACCAGTGTTACCTTGTCTCCCACGCCGCCAGTGCTGTGCTTGTCGATGACCGGCGAGATGCTGTCGCGGATATGGATCTGGGCGCCGGAGCGCGCCATCGCCAGTGTCAGATCGCTGGTTTCGCGCGCATCCATGCCGCGCCAGCAGATAGCCATCAGCCAGGCCGACATCTGATAGTCGGGAACCTGCTCACGCGTGTATTGCTCGATCAACCAATCGATCTCTGCTGTGCTGAGCGTGCGCCCGTCCCGTTTCTTCTGAATGAGTTCAATGACCTGCATGGCCCATCCTGACGTCTGTCTGGCTATTCCGTCAGCACTATGCGGACGGCGTCACTTGCAAATCCGTTGCCGGTCTCGATCACGTAGCGGTTCGTGATCTGACTGCCCAGGCGCACATTGCGGTCGAAGGTGAGTTCCCCGTTCGTGAATGAGTAGGCCTGGAGGTCGTGCTCGCGGAAGCCCTGGATGTTGATGGTGTTAAAGCGCTCTTCCTGCTGCTCCTGAAGGGCTTTGAGAAGCGTTGCGACCTGCTGCCAGGGCGCGCCTCTGGGATAAGTAATGCGCACGATCTTTTTCTGCCCATTGCCCACGCTGCTCTCCGCCACAGTATAGTCCAACGCTCCCGGCAGCAGCGCTTTCAGGTGCGCTATTGTGTGCGGGGGAAATGGCGCGGGCGGGTCCGGTGCCACAGGTGCTGCTGCGGGTTGCCAGGTGACCCCCTGTGCCGGAGGCGCTGGCGCCGGACGCGCCGCTGGTGTCGGGGGCGGTTGCCGGTGCGGTTGTGGTTGCCGACCCTGTGATGGAGGCACCTGGCGCGGCGGCGGCTGGTAGGGCGGCGGTTGCTGGTAGGGCGGTGGTTGCTGGTAAGGCGGTGGCTGCTGGTAGGGCGGCGTCTGTGACGAAAGGGTACGCCCGCAACGCACACAGTATGTGGCCTGGTCCGAGTTGATGCCTCCGCAAAATGGGCAGCGCATAATGTGCTCTCCCTCTGTTAACTTGTGTTTCTGTGAACTAGTATATCATATAGCGATGACCCGATTGGTATGCTTCTCGATACTTCCAGAGATCTTCGAAAGCCAATTCAGTCGATATTCCGAAAAGCTGACGACTCTGGAAAATATTCTCGATACATTGATAGACGGATACTGGCGACGCTGATAAAACAGGCCTTCTGATATTCCGTTAGATAGCTGGGCAAGCGTGTAGACGCTCCATTTTTGCGGCTATTCCTGTTTGAGGATGGCCTCGACTAACTGAGCATTGGAGGCAGTCTTTTCCAGCAGGCGGATCAACTGTTCGGTGCCCTCGCGACGGGGCAAATCCGCTAATCTGCGGCGTACAATCGACATCGCGTGCAGTTCGTCGCTCGAAAGCAGACGTTCTTCCAGGCGCGTGCTCGACACGCCCAGGTCTATGGCCGGGAAGACGCGGCGTTCGGCCAGTTCGCGCGAGAGGCGGACCTCCAGGTTGCCCGTGCTTTTAAACTCCTCGTAGACCACCTCATCGAGACGACTGCCTGTCTCAACCAGGCAACTGGCGAGGATAGTCAGGCTGCCGCCCTCCTCCAGTGTGCGCGCGGCACCGAAGACGCGCCGGCCAGCCTCCAGGGCTTGAGCATCGATACCGCCGGAGAGGGTACGGCCCCAGGAGGAGCCACCGCGCCGGTTGTAGGCATCGCTCGTGTCTCCAGTGACGTTCTGCGCGCGTGCCAGGCGCGTCAACGAGTCTAGCAGCATCACGATATCCTTGCCGCGCTCGACTTCGCGTTTGGCGTCCACCAATGCGCGCTCAATGATGCGACCGTGGCGCGCCGATTCCTGGTCGAAGCTGGAGGCGTAGAGCTTCACCTGCGGCCCTCGTACTTCTGTGCGCCACTCGGTGACCTCTTCAGGGCGCTCGTCAACCAGGCAGAGGAATAGCCCGGCCTCCGGGTAATTCTGCAAGATGGCCGCCGCGACCTGGCGCAGGATCGTCGTCTTGCCCGCCTGTGGGGGAGCCACAATGAGCGCGCGCTGCCCAAAACCCAGGGGCACGAATAGGTCGATCAGGCGTGTCGTAACCGGGCTCGGCCCACTCTCAAGGGTTATCCGGCGATGCGGATGAATGGGAGTCAGTTTCTCAAAGGGGATGCGTGTTGATGCCACTCTTGCTCGCTCTCCTGTCAGCTTATAGCGGGTAGTGAAACAGGTTTTTGAAATGGTAGTGTTTTGCTGCATTGCATAGCGCCATGAGGGCCACGCATGAAAACGTGGCACTTTTAGGAACTATCGTGTTTCCCTTACTGTATCACATATGACAAGCCTCTATGTGACAACATTTCCAAACACCTGGACCCCAGGTTCGCGTAGGGACTATGGCTTGCCCCTATGCGAACCTGGGGTCGCACATAACAGCATCACTTAACCCTCAAAAATAGGCGCTGTTCTATATTTGATCTATCTCCATCAGACAATACTGCTCTCCTGTTCAAAAAGTAGGCCGCAGAAATGGTGGATCTGGTGGAAGAAGTTCTCCCACGAGCCGGTGTTATCGCATATCCTGACCGGGTTGCGCAAGTTATACGTGCTCCTGAGGTGTGCGATCGTCCTGGACAGTTCCTGATCTTTGTAGTAGTTCCGCAGGATATGCTCAGAGACAAGATGGTATCCTGTTTTCAGGTAGCGTTGTTGCACGCGTTGAATAGAAGTTTCTACGTCTATCGTAAAAAAGAGGATATAGGCCTCCCGCAAAAAATCGGGCTGGAAGAGCTTCAATGCCTCCTGATAATCGTCGCGGGCAAATTCGACAATCACCAGTCCCCCCTTGATGATCTCGGTATACGCTTTTGCGCGTGCCCCGGCCTCTGTCAGTGCCTCATCCAGCACCTTGAAGTCGATAACATCGAATCCGCTGCGCTCCCTATCCTGGTTCAATGGCTGGAAGCGCACGTGTTCGGTATCTGCGCGAAACTTCTCCTGGAGAAGCTCATAGTCATCAATGTAGACGACAGGCAAATTTTTTTCCTGCGCCTGTTTCATAAGAATGCGAGCCGCCGTTGTCTTGCCACTTCCTGGCCGCCCCAGCAGCAGAATCGTGGTTGCCATCCCGTGCCTCCTTTTCAACCTCACCACGTTACCAGAACGAGGGCGAGTAAGGCAGCCACACCCTCGCGTAAAATACTCAGCCTCACCACATTATCACAGCCTATAAGCTGGGCCCTGGTTGTTTCTTAGAAGAGCAGATAGTTGCTATGATATCTTGTGTTACAGGATAATATAAGATCAAAATGTATATAATGTAATTATAACATACATGTCAATATATTTGTGTTTTGGGGAATATATATGTGAGTTTCATGTTACACAAATGATTTATGCTGTTTAAATTGTTGTTTACTATTGGAGATATATTAGGAGCGAGAAACGCGAAAGATATCGATGAGGTAAAGCTTCAGCAATCAAGCTGTATTGTGTGACAGAGATGAGCGGCCAGGTTCTAAATGGGTTTTTGTTCTGGCACCCAGGGCACAAATCTTCTGACATGGGGATCACGCTCTGTGATCTGCGGGTCCCAGCTTATCACCACATTGCCGCCCATTTCCTGACCAAGGTCAAGAGCCTGGTCGAGGTCGCTCACGATCAGGCCTCTGACCTCTGTGATAGGGCTAATGCCAGAAGGGTAATCGCGCCGCAGGAGTTCCGCCAGTTTGGAGTAAGGATAAAGGGTCACCCCCAGGTGGACACTGATATCGGACAGTTCCAGGCCTGCGTCAGAGAGCATTGACTGTTCTACAGAAGAGCGTGCGGCATCAATGCGATACGTGCGCTGCAAAATCTCGCACATCTTTTGGGCCACTTCGCGTGCCTGATCGAGCGAGAGATCTTTCAACAGTGCATAGAACCTGCCCCCGTGGACATGATAAAGCTGGCAGTCAACAAACCATTTTTGCAGGCGATGTCCAATTGACAGGCGAAGATTGCGCATGACGCACTCGCCATATTTACGCGCCTGGCGGCCCTGGTCGTCGATATCCACCGCGATAATGGAGATAGCCTCACCTGGGAACAGCGCCGTAAGGTCGGCAAGATAGTTCTTCTCACCGGTCGCAGGATGAACCTGCCGGCTGCTCTCTGCCAGGCGTTTTTGAATATCAGCCAGGAGTGTTTCGATATCTTGCGTAAAATCGTTCTCCGCCAAAAATTTGCCGAAAGCCCTATCGACGACGCCTGGATTTTTTATCAGTTCACCCGGATTTTTGCTAACTTGCTGGCGGATATGGTACGTTAGAACCAGTTCCTCCACGATTTTTCCGATCATTCTCAAGACGCGTTGATCGCCTGGAGAGAAGGCATCGACCTCATCGGAGACCACATACAGGATCGCGATCGGGGCGCTATATTCGCCTCCCACCGGAATAGCAATGGCCGAGCGCACGGTACCTTCCAGGAGGCGGTACGCGCTGGAGGCATCATTGGTGGAGACCTCGCGCCGGTAGAGGATGTGCCCGCTTTGCAGCGCGCGCAGGCTGATAGCGCGCTCGCCGGAAGAGAGTTTAGTGATGCCTATTTTGTGTGGTGCATGCATGCTCTGGGCCTGGACGACGAGATTTTGCTGGTGCGCCGGCAGGGTAGGGTCATCTGGCAACAATATGCAGCAGAACCGCCAGCGATCCTCTGCGTCGGCCGTTTTCCCGCCCAGGCGCACCACCATCTGTGCTAGCCCATTCAAGATAGCGTCGGGAGGGCCAGAGTTGCCCGTAAAATCAATGGAGGGGTAGAGCCAGTCCCGCATCCCCGGCCCGAAATACGTATGCCAGTTCTGCACCTCCTCGTACAGGGGAGCCAGTACGCGCCGGATGGTCTCGACCACAGGCTTGCTGCGGTTCAATGGTCCTGCCTGCCGGGGTATGGCGATCAGCGTATGCTCCTGGGGCGTGCGCTCCTCGTCGTCCTGCAATGGCTGTATACGGAAATCGCTGGGGTACTCGAAGGTAGGGGCAGTTTCCAGGAAGACATAGAACGAGCGATGGTGCCTCGACCAGCCTATCAACGACTCGCCTATATCGGCCAGGTACTCCGGATGCTGCTTCAGGGTAGTCGTGTCTGGCTTTTGAGATGGTAGCAGTAGACCTGCCATCGCGCCGTGCATATCTTCGCACAGTAGGGAGAGCGATAGCCGCAGGGCCTGGCAGGCGAAATAGCGCCAGAAGAGCGTCTTATCGGCGCTCTCCATCCGCCTATCGAGAGGGAGCAGCCCGGTTCCGTTCTCACTAAACCGGTAATGCCGCAAGTCATCTGGGCGTGCGAGTGTATCCCATAACCTATCGATGTCCTGGGGGATCTCGCCAGGGGCATAGCCCTCGTCAAGCAGCTCGCGGATAATGGCAAGCTTGTCTAATTCAGCCGGAGAATACTGGCGCTGTCCGGTCAGGCGCTTGGAACGCAAAGGTTTGAGCAGCCCGTGCTCTTCCCAGTCTCGCAACTGGTTTTCGGTAAAATTAAACAGGCGCGCCGCCCGCCCTATCGTCACGGTCAGCTCTGATCTTCCGCGCTGGATATTTTGCCGGAGACGCTCCTGCGTCTCCGGGCTTTGCAGGTGTCTCTTGATATTTTGTAATGCTCGCTCATCCATCCTACTGCTCCTGCTAGCATTATAAAAGAAGCCGCTGCAAGTGTCAACTATCATATTTTATTCTTTAGAATACCTCTTGACAAGATGAAGTTTCTTGGTTATTCTTGCTTCTATAAGGTTAATATATCTGTTAGCATTGTCAGGTTTCCTTTGCTACGTTTTCAATCTTCCAAAGGAAGCAGACACTATTACGAGTGGGGTTGTCAGGGAGAGGAAGCTGTCTTTGTAGGCGATATCTCATATGCGGGACGTAATGGTCTCTATGTGAAAGGAAGCGGCCATGGCTCTTGATACAACTTCTCTTTCCGCTGCTGCGTGTGATATGGATAGCAACACTCCCTGGGAGAGGCTCTATCGCGCGTTGCGTATTCCGGTTACCCATTGGGTGAGTTCCGCCAGCATCTCATCCTGGGCCAGGCAGCGAGACGATATTATAACCGACATCATCCAGGAAGCCATTATCCGCACCCTGAAGTACTCGCGGCGTGCGGAACGCGGCGAAGTTGCGCCCATCGACTCCCTCGAACACCTGGGCGCGATGATCGCGTATAACTGCTTCCGAGACCTCTGGCGGCGCGACCGCTGTCTCCTGTATATCATCCAGCAGAGGTATGAAGCGAGACAGGTACGAGACGATCAATTGGACCTCGCCCTGGATAATGTCGTGCAGGAGGCCCTGTTTGTCAGATTGGCTCATGAGATTGTCAAGTTTCCTGACAAACAGCGCCAGGCATTGCTGATGGACCTGGCGAACCGCATGTACTTTGACAAGCGGCCCACCCCGCTGCAACGGGCTTTTCTGGAGGCCGGAATACATCTGCAAAGCTACCAACTGCCGCTGCCCACCGGACCCGCTGAGCGCAACAGGTATTCATCCCTGCTCAATCTCGCCTATAAGCGGCTGGCGAAACTGGCCTACGGACAGTTGTGCTCGCTGGTCGCGTGATGGAGGTACATGTCCTTCGCACAGCTAGATTTTTTTGCGGAACGCTTCCCGCGGCGTCTATCTAGCCAGGAAGAATGCGCATAAGAGGTAGGGCGCCGTTTACAAGCCCATGCAGACCCAATGGGATCATGATCATATATCTGATGCACGGGCTTGTAAACGGCGCCCCTACCTCTTATACATGCCTCATCTGAGGACATGGCACCACGAGGGAGGACCACTATAAGCGTACAGGTATGCCGAAAAGAGGCCCCGCTCGATTCTCGCGTTATATTCCCCTTGCCGGACGCCGATACGATATATCTTTGTGGTACAATATGCAAGAAACCATGACACCTTCTTTTAAAGCCCAGCAAAGGACTATGCATGCTCACCTATGCGCAAAGCTATCTTCCCTGGTTGCAAACATATCAGCAAGAAATGCTCCAGCGACTGGAGTTGCTGGTAAATATTGATTCGGGGACGGGCCAGGTCGCGGGCGTGAACCAGATTATGACACATCTGGAACAATGGCTTCGCGACACTGGTTTCATCGTCACCCTGAACCCCAGCGAGCGCTTTGGGAATAACCTTGTGGCAAGGCGAGCAGGCAGGCCTGGATTGCAGCATCCCCGCATCCTACTTGTCGGGCATGTAGACACGGTGTACGCGCCTGGAGCGGTCGCGCTTCAGCCGTTTCGTATTGAGGACGATCTTGCCTATGGCCCCGGCGTCATCGATATGAAATCGGGCGTGATTATGGGCATCTATGCTCTGCGCGCGTTGCTGGATTCGGGCTTTGAGCAGTATGCCGAGTTGTGCGTCGTGTTCAATAACGATGAGGAGACGGGGTCTGGTGGCAGTGGAGCGCTGCTGCGCGAGATCAGCCGGCAGGTTGATCTGGGTCTGGTGCTGGAACCGACGCGCTCGGCGACGATCGTGACCAATGCGCGTAAAGGCGCCGACAGGTATATCCTGGAGGTTACCGGGGTCCCTGCCCACTCGGGGGCAGAGCCGCATCGCGGGCGCTCGGCCGTCATTGAACTGGCCCATAAGATGCTGGCCGTCCACCACCTGCATACCCTCTTCCCTGGCACCACCTTTAATGTTACGCGTCTCAGCAGCAGCGAACTGTTGAACGTCGTTCCCGACACGGCGCGTTGCTGGATCTCTGTGCGCGCGCATAGCGACGAGGCGCTTGATGCAGCCGCGGCCGCGCTCGCAAGCATCGCCGCCGGGTGCAGCGTTCCCAGTACACACACAACGCTGGCCCGTACCAGGGGGCGCACGCCTTACCGGGCTACGCCCGAACTCGCACGTATGGTAGAGGTAGCGCGCCTGGAGGCTGAGGCGCTCGGCGTCGATCTCATAGCCGAGGGCAAAGGCGGGGTCTCCGATGCCAACCTCCTGATGGCCGCCGGCGTGCCCACGCTCGATAGCCTGGGCCCGGTGGGTGGCGGCATGCATGACATGCAGCGTGAGCACCTGCATGTCGACTCGCTGTCCCTGCGAGGCGCGCTGCTGGCCGGGCTGATTCACCACCTGTGTCTACTGTAGGGGCGATGGCTTGCCTCGCCCGCATAGGTTACGCGGGCGAGGCAAGCCATCGCCCCTACGGGTGACATGGGATTGGGATGAAAAAGGAGTCTCAGCCTGTTAGAATCTACAGGGACATAAACCGTGTGCATCACCAGTGCAATTTTTACGGTTGTGTCTTATAATTTATGTGTTAATACATCGCAAATAACGCGGCATTTTTCGCTGGGACCCGCTTGATCGCGTCTGCCGGGCGATGGCCCTGTGTTTTAGGAGCTTATAACGTATGCATGGAATGGGAATGAGCGGTGACCTGCGCACTTATATAGAGGAACAGAAGAAACGCGGGCGCAAGACCGACGCGCGCACACTGCGCCGGGTGGTCGAGGCCTTCAAACCATATAAAATTCAGGTCATCCTGGTGGTGCTGGCGATCCTGCTGACCACCGTGCTGGGCCTGGTTAACCCGTTTATGATTCAGTTCATCTTCGATGATGCCATCGGCAAGCGCAACCTCAACTTACTGATCATTCTGGTCTCTATTATGATGGTCATGCCTATCGTCACGGGCATTATTGGCGTAGGCCAGACCTATCTCAATAATATCGTGGGGCAGCAGGTGATGCGCGACTTTCGCAACAAGCTCTACAGCCATTTGCAGAGTATGTCGCTGCGCTTCTTCACAGCGACGCGCACCGGGGAGATTCAGTCGCGCCTCTCGAATGACGTTGGCGGCGTGCAGAACGTCGTGACCAACACGGGGACGAGCCTGGTCTCCAACGTCTCCACGGCGCTGAGCACCATCGTCGCGATGATCATCATCAGCCCGATCCTCACGCTTATCTCGCTCGGTCTCCTGCCGCTCTTCCTGTGGATCACCTACAGGGTGGGCAATGTGCGCCGCGTGACCAGCAAGGAGACGCAGCAGAGCATGGCCTCGCTGACGGCCATGATGCAGGAGACGCTCTCCGTGAGCGGTATTCTGCTCACCAAGACCTTTGGCCGCCAGAAATATGGTCAGGACCGCTTCGAGAAGGAGAATCAGAAGCTGACCAACCTGGAGGTGCGCCAGCAGATGATCGGTCGCTGGTTCTTCATGTTCATCGGCACCTTCTTTTCGATTATCCCGGCCGTGGTCTACCTGGTGGCCGGCCTGCAAACGATCCTCGATCCCAGGCACGCGATCACCCTGGGCGCCATCGTGGCCTTTACCACGCTCCAGAGCCGGCTCTTCTTCCCTATCGGCCAGTTGCTGAGCATTCAGGTGGACATCCAGGGCGCGCTGGCGCTGTTCGATCGCATCTTCGAGTACCTGGACCTGCCTATCGAGATCAAGGACGCGCCGAACGCGCGCCGTCTCTCGCCCGACGAGGCGCGCGGCGAGATCGCGTTCAGGAATGTCTCGTTTACGTACAAACGCGACGTGCCCGGCATATTAAGCGGCCTGAGCGAGAAAGAGAGCAACGGGCATGGCAACGGTGACGCCAAACGTATCGCCGAGCCAGACACGCTTGTGCCGGTCAGCGTCTCCGCTGAGACGCCACTCCCCCGCTTGACACTCAACAACATCTCGTTCAATATCAAGCCTGGCCAACTGGGCGCGCTTGTTGGACCAAGTGGGGCGGGCAAGACCACGATTACCTATCTTGTGCCGCGCCTCTACGATGTGGACAGCGGCGGCGTGGAGATCGACGGCTATGATGTGCGCGATCTCGCGCTGGAGTCGCTTGGCGAGCTGATCGGCGTGGTGACGCAGGAGACCTACCTGTTCCATGCCTCGGTGCGCGAGAACCTGCTCTACGCGCGTCCCGATGCCACCGAGGAGGAGATGATCGCGGCGGCGCAGGCGGCGGCCATCCATGAGCGCATCATGGAGCTTGATGACGGCTACGATACCCTGGTCGGCGAGCGTGGCTACAAGCTTTCCGGCGGCGAGAAGCAGCGCATTGCCATCGCGCGCGTGATCCTCAAGAACCCGCGCATCCTGATCCTGGACGAGGCCACCAGCGCCCTTGATACGCATTCCGAGCGCCTGATCCAGGCCGCGCTGGAGCCGCTGATGAAGAACCGTACCACGCTGGCTATCGCTCACCGCCTCTCGACCATCCTGGCCGCCGACGTGATCCTCGTGGTGGACCACGGCGAGATAGTAGAGCAAGGGACGCACCAGGAGCTGCTGGAGCGCGCTGGCCTGTACGCCAAACTCTATCGAGAGCAGTTCTCCAGCAGCGTCGAGGAAGAGATGCCGGCAACATCCGCGTAGCCGGCCTCCCCCCGTGTAGGGCTTCGGCTTCACTTCATGTCTATTGCTCCGTCAAGTTTCACTTGAGGGGTGAGGCGGTCCTCTTCCGCGTAGGGATCCGGCTTGCCGCATCCGAGTCAGGCATCCCTTGGGGTGTCGGTGGGGCCTCCTGCC
>JALYTT010000601.1 GCA_030854145.1 Chloroflexota bacterium
GCGTGGCCCACGCGGATGCGGCAAGCCGGGTCCTTACGCGGTCTAGGGGAGCGCCTGCTCCCCCGTTACATGAAGCTGGTCAGAGCACTACTCTGCATCTCCTATTTTTTATTGCACAGTGCTATATATTGTCGTGACCTGGCTTGACATCGCCGTTATGCTAAGCTCTGAAAGAGACGAAATTGTATATATACTATCAGGAGCAGAAAGTATATGGAGCTAACCAGTTGCCCGGTAGCACTTATTACAGGGGGTTCCCGTGGCATTGGGGCAGGGACGGCCATCGCGCTCGCGGAGCGCGGGTATGATGTGGTCGTCACGTACCGCAACAAGGTCGCGCGGGCCAATGAGGTGGTGGAGCAGGTGACGCAGCGCGGGATGCGTGGACTGGCGTTGGCCTGCGATGTAACCCGGCAGGCAGACGTTGATCGGCTGCTGGCGGCTGTGAAGGAGTGGGGCGAGCGGCTGGATTTGCTGGTCCTCAATGCCTCCGGGGGGCTGGAACGCGACCTGGTAGCTGCCGACCCGCGGTATCCCATGCGCATCAATCGTGACGCGCAGCTCGCTCTGTTGGATGGCGCGCTCCCGTTGCTGCCTCATGGAAGCACGGTTGTCTTTGTCACAAGCCACTGGGCCCACCTGTATGGTCAAGTGGAGCAGATCCCCGCGTACACGCCCATAGCCGAGACGAAACACGCGGGCGAACAGGCGCTACGCGCCCGGCAGCAAGAGTTAACCGGCAAAGGCATCCGCCTGATCGTTATGACAGGAGATCTCATTGAGGGGACCATCACGCCGAAGCTGCTGGAGCGTAGCGCGCCCGGCCTGGTGGGATACCGGCGAGATAGCAGTGGCCACCTACCCACAACTACTGACATGGGCGAGGCCATCGCGGGTGCGGCGACGGATGCAGGATTGGCGAGCGGCTCGACCGTCGTCGTGGGAGGCTCGCTGGAATCGTTGTTTCCTGTGCCATAATGCTTATGTATGTTGTGAGAGAAGGAGGTGCCGTCAGTGAGTTTGTTGCGCCAGGGAAAGGCCCAGGTCCTGACCATCTACCTTGGTGAGTCGGATCAGTGGCATGGAAAGCCCCTGTATGTTGCTATGGTGCAGTTTCTGCGCGAGCAGGGATGTGCGGGCGCCACGGTCACACGCGCGGTTGCTGGCTATGGTGCCGAGTCGCGCCTGCATGCAAGCGAGGGCTGGCACTGGTCGTCGGATGCGCCCCTGGTGATCCAGGTCGTTGATCAGCCTGCGCGCCTGCGTCACCTGCTACCTCAGCTACAGGAGATGCTCGACGGCGGCCTGATGACCCTGCAAGAGATAGAGGTGCTCAAATATACGCATGCCCGCTCCCACGGCTTGTCCACGAAGCTACAGGTGCGGCAGGTGATGGCGACGACGATTACGACGGTCGGCCCGGACGCGGCGCTGGCGACCGTGATCGATCTGCTGCTCCATGCAGCGTTCCGCGTGTTGCCGGTTGTCGATGAGCAGCGACACCTGCAAGGCATTATCAGTACGGGTGATCTGATTACTGCTGGTGTGCTGCCAATGCGCCGGGGCCTGGTACGTACTGCGTTGACACTGGATAACGCCAGCGCGGAAACCGTAGGCACGCCACTGGAGCAGGCGCGCCAGAGCAGCCGTGTCGCGCGCGATATTATGAACAGAGATGTGCGCAGCATCGCTCCAACCCAATCTATTCGCGAGGCAGCGCGTATTATGCTTGAGACAGGTCTACGTCGCCTGCCCGTCGTCGAGGCTGATGGCACGCTGGTTGGCATACTGGGCCGGGCTGATCTGCTGCAAGTGATCGTGACCAGCCCTTTGCTGAATCAGCAGAGCAGCGGCGTCCAGTCGCTGGAGCGTGCGCAACAGACCTCAGATGTGCCGGCGCAACAGCAGCCGGTTGCCAATTATGTCACGCGCGATGTGACCACAGTTGGCGAGCAGGCTCCGCTGGCGGATGTGATCGATGCGCTGATCATTTCTCCATTCAAACGCGTGATCGTGGTTGATGAGGCGCGCCGCGTGCAGGGCATCATCAGCGACGTGGATGTGCTGGCGCGTATACAAGAAGAGGTGCGCCCGCGTCTTTTGACGCTGCTGACCGGCTGGGCGCGTGGCGCACAAGGACGCCTGCCCACAGGCGCGCTACGGGCGCCTCAGGGGAAAGCGCGCGTAGCTGCTGATATTATGAATCGTGACGTTGTCACGGTACCTGAAACAACCTCAGTTCAGCAGACCATCGAACATATGATTGTCACTCGCCGCAAGGCATTACCGGTTGTTGACGTGCAGGGACGGTTAGTGGGCGTGGTGGGGCGCTCTGATCTGTTGCAAATATTATTGTGAATTGCAGGTATGTATCACCTATGTCCATTAGACCTGATAGACCTCTCTTGCTCAGGAGAGGTCATCGTATTCGCATATTTATTGGCGAGGTCGAGGAGTGGCAGGGAAAGCCGCTCTACCGGGCTATCCTTGAGCTTGTGCGACAGCACGGAGCCATGGGTGCGACGGTTGTACGTGGCATCGAGGGCTTTGGCCCCGAACATCACCTTTCAACCGAACGACTGCCCGATATCTCAGACAACTTGCCGTTGATCGTGGAAATCGTTGAGACCGCAGAAAAGGTCGAGGAACTGCTGCGGCTGCTGGACCCGTTGGTGCAGAAAGGTATGATGACGGTCGCGCCCATCGAGATTGTCTACGGGGAAAGAGCGCCATGACGTTGTCAACATTGACGCTGGCCGGGCTGATCGGGCTGGCCGGCGCGCTGGGGGCACTGGCCCGCTACTTCCTGGGCCGCTTTATCGCGGAGCGAGCTGGCGCACAATTTCCCCTGGGTACATTGCTCATCAACGTCACGGGCGCGCTGGTTATCGGTCTCCTCTTCGCGCTCACCGGCCGGCACCTGCTTACGTTTGTGATGCAAAGCATACTCGCGACCGGCTTTCTGGGAGGATATACCACCTTCAGCACTATGTCCTGGGAGGCCCTGCAACTGGCGCGTGGCGGCGGTACTCGCAGGAGCTTGCTGTACCTGGGAGGCAATGTAGCGCTCGGTCTCTGCGCTGTCATGCTTGGTCTGATGCTGGGCTGGTGGCTCTAATGGCTGCAACGCTCTCAACTCGCCGGCGCGCCGTGGCCGTGTTCGCTGGTGGCTTCTGCGGCACCATCATGCGTTACGGTCTCAGTGGACTTATCCAGGCATGGCTTGGCAGAAGCTGGCCGTATAATATCTTGCTGATCAATGTCACGGGCGCGCTCGTGCTGGCCTTTGTAACGACGCTGGCCGATGCCACGTTTTTGGTCGGACCGACGCGGCGCCTGTTCATCAATGTTGGCCTGCTTGGCGCGTATACCACCTTCAGCAGCCTGGCCCTTGGCGATGTGCTGCTCTTCGCGCAGGGACAATGGTTGCCTGCCCTGCTGTACCTGTTGTTGAGCATGGTTGGAGGCCTCCTGGCCGTGCTCACAGGCGACTGGCTGGGCCAGCGCTGTCTCAAGTGGTGGCGACGCTCTCCCTCACAGGCGAAGATTACCCGCCGCCTCAGTGGCGCGCTGCCCGGCGATCTCACCGGCAGCGAGCATATTGATGTGCAGGATGATGTGTTGTTGCCTGATCTCTTGCGCGAGCCGGAGACGCGCGGCCCCCGTTCGTGACCGCCATCCGCGTAGGGACCCGGCTTGCCGCGTCCGTGCCGATTTGTGCGGCCACGTGCGGAGGGCGCGAAACGAGATGTCTCCACCCTGGCATCCCAAGGGTTGCCTCACGCGGAGGCGGCAAGCCGGGTCCCTACGCGGATGGAGGCGGCAAGCCGGGTCCCTA
>JALYTT010000142.1 GCA_030854145.1 Chloroflexota bacterium
GCGTGGGCCCACACGGGCGAGGCAAGCCATAGCCCCTACGCGAATCGGGGGAGCCATGCCGAAGCATATAGCAAATCTCATCAAACTGTGCTAAAATCGCCTCGTATTTATGTGCGACACACATCGGCGATCAAGGAGAGGTGACTTGGCAACGCATGATAGACGTTATGTGATTATAGGTAACGGCATTGCGGGAACGACAGCGGCTGATATCTTACGTAAGAACGACCCCAACTGTAGTATTCATTTACTCACGAACGAAGCGTACCCGCTCTATAACCGGGTCTCGCTGCCGCGTTTTCTACAAGGAGTGCTTAGCGAGCAGAAGGTGATGATTCGTGACTTCGCCTGGCATGAGCAGAAGAATATCCACCTGGTAACCGAAACGCTGGTTACAGAGATACATACCGGAGAGCGAGTGGTCGTCACGGATACGGGCCTGCACCTGCCCTATGATGCGTTGCTGGTGGCCACCGGCGGCTGGGCCAACCCCCTGCGGGTGCCTGGCGCGCAGGGAACCAGGCATATCTACAACTTTGTGACGCTGGACGACACCAAAACGATTATCGCGCGTATGCTCGAATCGCGAACAGCGGTGGCCTATGGTGGCAGCTTTATTTCCTACGAGTTATGCGACGGCTTCGCTGTGCGCAAACTGGATACGACCTGGATCATGCGTGGCCCCTACTGGCTGCGCAGCGCGCTGGACCCTGATGGCGGCGAGGTGGTGGATAACATCGCCAGGAAGTTCGGCGTGCAGGTGATCCATGGCGATGAGATCGAGGAGGTTGTGCCACAAAACGGCGTTCCCAGCTATGTGAAGACGAAGAAGGGGCGGCAGATTCAGGCCGATATGATCGGCATAGGCCTGGGGATCACCCTGAACACCAACGTACTTGCCGGTACTCCGGTCGAGGTGCGCAATGGGGTCGTCGTCAACGAGTACCTGGAGACGAATGTGCCGGGCGTCTATGCTGCCGGCGACGTAGCCGAGTTCTTCGATGTCGCCATTGGCCAGCACCATAGTATGGGTACCTGGGATAACGCGCTGGCGCATGGCAAGCTCGTGGCCACCAATATGGCCCGCGGCCACGAAGCGTATGTGGATGTGCCGACCTATACAAGCCCACTGTTCGATGTGAATATTGCCGTTGTGGGCACGGCAGAGTCCAATAATCCTGAACTGGAGAACATTGCGCTGCGTGGGCCTGGTGAGAAGGGCAACGAGAACTATCGCAAGCTGTTTTTCCGTGAGAACAAGCTCGTCGGGGTGCTTATGATCGGCAGTCCCAAAGGGCGCAAGAAGTTAGTGGAGATCGTCAAGAGCCAGCAGGTCTTCCAGACGCCTGCTGAGCGTGAGGCGATCTTAACGCTGAAATAGCGCTCTCGTGATGAGGGAGTGAGGGGGTAGCGTGGGACCTTTCATGAGAAAGTGGCCCTACAAAACCTTCTATTTGGGCTATAGTGCTTGACGAAAGGCCTGCTGTGCGATACCGTAAAGCCTAACTCATCAGACAGGTGAAAATGACCGGAAGCAGGAGAGATTTCGTGGCAATACTCTGTACGCATTGTGGGAAAGCATTACCGAGAGACGATGCTCAGTTCTGTAATCAATGTGGGGCGCTTGTACCCCTGGTGGCGAAAGATTCTTCTGCTCCTCCTGCTGAACAACAGAGTGCCAGCAGGCCTCCTTTGCGCGAGCAAATTGGGTTGCCAGCATCTCCTCCCTATGCGCCACCGCGTCGTCCACGGCGCGAGGAGCCACCCCAGTGGATCGATCAGCTCGATCAGGGGACGCGCATGAGGAGACCCATGCGCGAGGTTAGCCAGGAGTCACAAGCGCAGGATAGAGAGAAGAGACCGGGTCCTGCTGAGAAATCTGTGCAAGAGAGCAGGGAGAAGAACGTAATGCCTCCGGTCGAGGATGTCCGGTCTGGCGGCTCGCGTTCTCCCCAGGAAGCCGGGTCGAAGCAGCCCGCGAATCCTCTTGAAGCGGCGCGAGCTGATCGCCAGCTTTTTTCTCAAGAGAGCAACGCGCCAACCGCGCGTGTTGAGGAGGCGGCCCCTCAAGAGCAGGCGGATGCTCCAAGCAGGAACCCTGCTCAGCGTCCAGGTTCAACGATGCGCGAACTGAGGGTGAAGGTATGGGAAGAGACGGAGACTGTCATGATGCCCAGCGAGGAGAAGAAGCCGCCCATGCCGTCTTTACCTCTCCCTGAGGAGAGCGTCAAAGCTACGCCGGCCCTTCAACCGCCTAAGGAGAGTCTCAAAGGAGAGCAGGATGCCCCCTCTCAGAATATAGCCTCTCAAGAAGAGCAGGATGCCCCCTCTCAGAATATAGCCTCTCAAGAAGAGAAGGGCGTGGCCGCTCAAGATGATGGCATTGAGGATCTGCCGACCAGGCCTTTGAGCGCGAGTTCCTTCACTGCCAGTGCCGCTGACCCGGCTCTGCCGGTTCAGCGCGCATCGACGCCTCGTCCTGCTCGTAATCAGCCCTCTTCTCGGATAGAGGAAGTCGAGCGGCTTGATACAGCGCGGTTGGAGACGCAACAGCAGAGTAGGCCGGCGCCACAACCAGTCGTGGAGCACGCGCCACCGCAGAGATGGTCGTCACCGCCCGAGGGAGGCGCGCGTAGCCAGGCCAGTTTCCAGGGGGCGCCAACGCCGATCCCGGCGGCTCTGCGCTCGCCTTCTACACCGCCGCCGGCCTACGCGGTTCAACCTATGCACGGGCGTCCGGATGCGCCGGTAGCCCCACCATCTCAGGCGTGGCAGCAGTCTCCTGCCCCATATGCTGAGCCTTCTGCCCCTGTAAGGCGCTCCAGGAGCCGCAATCCGCTTGTGATCGCCCTGGCCCTGCTCTGCCTGCTGGCGTTGGCTGGCGTTGGGACCTGGCTCTTTCTTGGTCAGTCCGGTGGCTCTCAGAAGAGCGTCCAGGCGAAGCAGGCATTTAGTGATGCGGGCCTGGGAATCGCGCTTTCCTATCCTGGGGGCTGGAATATGCACGTAGATCATCAGCAAGGCAACGCGTCTTTTTATGATAGTAGCCATACGGCGCAGGTGACGATTGTCACTGCCCCGGCGGCTGGCCAGGACCCAGGCCAGTATATGCAGAAAGAGGCGACAGACCTGGGCATGACGGGGCTAAAGCCGGGCGTAGCGATTTCTTTCGCGGGAGCTTCATGGCAGCAAATGCAGGGAACTGTGCAGCAGAAAGGCGCGACCTACAGCGAGACCCTGCTGGTTACTGTGCATAGCAATCACCTGTTCACCGTCATGCAACTGGCTCCCCAGTCGGTGTATGCCGATTATGACCAGGTGGCCTTTTCCGGTATACGCGCAACGTTCCAATTTCTCTAGTCCACGATCCTTGCCCGCAGGTGATACCTCGCACACTGTGCGCATTGACTGCACGGCGTAAACAGGCTTATAATTCATGAGAGGGCTGGGACGATGCCTGGAACTATAATCGGTGATGAGAAAGGAAGGCACAGCAGAGGCAGCGGGATTGATTACCTGGCTGACTGTATGTGCAGATGAGTTGTATGGACGATATCCGCTTTGACCGTCATTTCCGTACCCCTTATTCAGAGGGCTATTACATTATGCAGGGAACGAGCTTGCAGAATAGTAGCCGCCTGGGTACTGTCGATATTCACTTTACCACCACCGCCGTTCACGGCACGCTTATTTTGGAGCGTGAGCTTGAAGAGGCCGACCTGACTAAACTCATTGAGCAGATCGACGAAGATCTGGTGCTTTCCGCCGATATGCCGCGCGAGGACTTTCTGGTCAGCGTGTATGTTGGCAAGGATGTTGGCTTCTACAGCGACGAATATTTTGCGGAAGACAACGAGAGCGTCACCGACTTTGGTGATGAGGATGAAGGATAGGCCGGTATTTTTTTAAGGCGAGGAGGCATATACATAGTCAGGTAGGTGGCTCTTCGTCTTAAAAGTGCCCGCCAGGTTAATCCTCCAGAAGGCCGCGGCGCATGGCATACTTGACGAGTTCGGCGCGGCTGTGCAGATTAAGTTTGTCCATAATATGGGTGCGATGGGTATCTACCGTTTTAGGGCTGATAATCAGCCGCTCCGCGATCTTGTTATTTGTGAACCCCTCGGCCACCAGCTTTAAAATCTCGCGTTCGCGCTCGGTTAAGCTGCTATAGCTATCCTTCTCTTCACCGGCTCGTACGCGCTGCAAGTAGTCTCCCACCATCACCGACTGCGCGATTGGCGATAGGTAGAACTGCCCGCTCTGGATAATGTGCAGCGCGTAGATCAGGTCGGTATCGGCGGCCTCTTTGAGCAGGTAGCCAGAGGCGCCGGCGCGTAAGGCCTGGAAGATATACTCATCATTTTCATGCATCGTCAGAATGAGCACCCTGGCCTCTGGCAGCAGTTTCTTGAGCTGCCGTGTGGCTTCTATGCCATTGATGTCGGGCATAGTGATGTCCATCAGAACAATATCGGGTTGCAGGCGTTGGGCCTCGTGGATGGCCTGCCGGCCATCGTGCGCCTCTCCCACCACCTCCATATCTGGCTGTGCGTTCAGCATCATTTTGAGGCCGGCGCGCAAGATGGTATGATCGTCAGCGAGTAGGATACGTATTTTCATGTCATATGCCCCAGTATTATAAAGGAGTCAGAGGTACAGTTTCCCTGGGGAGCGACAGGTGTTCGGCCGGGCGTCGTGGAATGCGAATCTCGACGGTTGTGCCGTGTCCAGGGCTGGAATTGATGGTAAGGAAACCATCAAGCAGGACGGCTCGTTCCTGCATACCGGCCAGGCCAAGCCCCCGTTCCCGGTCCGATGATTTGAGGAGTGCCTCCACATCGAAGCCGCAGCCATCATCGTTGATCATGGCATATACCGCGTCTGGCGCTTCTTGCAAGGTAATATGCACCTCTTTCGCGTCAGCATGGCGTGCGGTGTTGGTGAGGGACTCCTGCACTATTCGATACAGAGCGGTCTCCATTTCGGCTGGCAGGCGCTCCTTAAAGCCGGTAGCTACGAACACTACCGTGATGTCGCACTTCTGCTGGTACTCCTTGACGTACCAGCGCAGGGCCGGCAGGAGTCCGAGATCGTCGAGCGCACTTGGACGCAGATCGATGCTCAGGCTACGGATGGCGCGTAGCGTCTGATGTGCCAGCATCCGCGTATCGGCGATGCGATTGCTGGCCTCCTGTGACGTGATAGACTTTTCGAGCACGGCCAGGCTGATCAAGAGCGAGGTCAGCACCTGGCTGGTCTCGTCGTGCAGCTCGCGCGCGATACGCTTGCGCTCCTGTTCCTGGGCGTTGATGATCTGGTTCGCGCGCAGGCGCGAGGCCTCATCAATGGCTTCAAGCATCATATTGAAGGTGCTGGCCAGTTGATCCGCCTGGGGATCAAGCCCCGTGAGCGGCGCACGCAACGTGCGCTCGCCAGCCTGGACGCGGTTCATGACTTTGCCCAGATTCATCAATGGGTGAAATGCGATCTGGAGCACAACGAAATTGAGGGCTACGCTCACCAGCCAGCCAACAGCAATAAAGATCACCAGCGACATGGGAGTTGCCAGGCCCTGCAATCCCTGGTGGCTATCGTTCAGGTGCGATGCCAGCCAGGTGCCTCCGGTGGCGCCAATAAAAATGATAAAGCTGTTGGCCAGCAAGACTTTATAGAAGACAGGCAGGCTGAGCAGAGACCTGAGAAATCTGCGTCTCTGCCCACCCGTTGTGCGTCTTACTTTGGGATAGGAATAGTTCATATATACGATTATACCCCATACCGCTGGCTGACACCATATCCCCAGCTACCAGGTTTCATGTAAGGGCTATTGTGAAGAGGAAGGTTGTGAAATCAGGTATCCAACGAGAAAAAATCAGGTAAGTACCTGATGTCAGAGACTGGCGCTTTCGGTAATCTTACATAATAGACGGTTCTGCCTTTACGATAGAGGTGAAGAACCGGCGGCCCATAGGGGAAAGGTAGCCAGAGGTGCTCCCATGGTCCTGGGAAGGTCGATAGAGGTTGAAGTCTGTGGTATAATCTGCCATACAGCTATATGCTGCCTGGCGACAGAGCTATTTCTGATCCATTTAATAAAGGTCTACTTGTTTGAGGAGGCACAGTGAGTTCTCTTCCTAAAAAAAGCTTGCTCGATACCGCGACGCAGAAGACTGTCGAGAGCCAGGCCTGGCGCTCGATCTTCCGTCATGGGTATCCCGACACGCCGCTGAACCAATCACTGGTGATGATGGGGAATGTATTTTTGCATTTGCACCCTGTGAAGGTCAGCCGGCAGGCCATGAAGGTCACGTACACCTGGTGCATGGGCGGGATCTCGTTCTTCCTGTTCCTGGTGTTGACTCTGACCGGCGTATTTCTGATGTTTTATTATGTGCCCGATACACGCGCGGCCTATCAAAACGTGAGCCAGTTGAGCAGTTCCGTCTCATTTGGTCACCTGGTGCGTAACATGCATCGCTGGGGGGCGCACTTGATGGTTGTTTCGGTGACGCTGCACATGATCCGGGTCTTTTATCATGGGGCATATAAGCCACCGAGGGAATTCAACTGGGTGGTCGGCGTTGGCCTCTTCTTTGTGACCCTGTTCCTGAGCTTTACCGGCTATCTGCTTCCCTGGGACCAGATCGCCATCTGGGCGATTACGGTCGGTACTAACCTGGCACCGTATACCCCGATCCTGGGCCCGACGGTTCTCAAGGTGATGCTCGGCAGTTCAGCGGTGGGGCAGAACACGCTGATCCGTTTCTACGTAGCGCATGTCATCTTGCTCCCATTGGGTGGGGCCTTGTTGATGGCTGTTCACTTCTGGCGTATTCGTAAAGATGGTGGTGCTGCCGGTCCCCCGCCTCCCTCGCGGCGCGAGCTGGAAGCGACAGTGACGGAGCGGGCTATGACCGGTGCGGCACGCCAGTAATCGCAATCCTGGTTTGGTAAGGCGTTCTGCGATTCTTATGAGAGGAAGCCCAAACTATGTCAATTGAACAGAAAGAGCCACGAACGCAGACACAGGCGGCGGCGACGCAGAGACGGTATCGTACCCTGGCGGTCGTGAGGCAAGAGGCGATTACGCGTGTCGAGAAGCCGTTGGAAGACTCGGTCTTTGTGTGGCCGCACCTGCTGGTGCGCGAGTTTTTCGCCTCGTGTATTGTGATGGTGATGCTGACGCTGCTTTCACTACGCATTGATGCGCCGTTGCGCGACCCGGCCAACGCGAACCTGACGCCGAACCCGGCGAAGGCCCCCTGGTACTTCCTGGGCCTGCAAGAGCTGCTGCACTACTTCGAGCCTACTACTGCTGGCGTGCTGGTTCCGGGCCTGGTGCTGACCGCTCTTGCGCTGTTGCCGTATCTGGACCGCAATCCCAGCCGCGCGTATGCTGATCGCAAGGTCGCGATTGTGACCTTCACCATGTTCCTGGTTTTCTGGGCTGTGGTCACGCTGGCGGGCAGTTTCTTCCGTGGTCCTGGTTGGGTGTGGTACTGGCCATGGCAAGGCCTGTTCTTCGATCTGTAAGCACGGAAATAATAAAGAGGTTCACCATGAGTATCAATACTCCGCCCATTACGCCGCAGCAGTACGAGATCTTGCATGGCGGTGGCGCTGAGGCCGCGGAGGTCGCCAAGCAACGCTTGTCGCGGCGGCGCTTCCTGCGCAGATCTATGCTGGCGGTATGGGGCCTGGCCGCTACTGCGGCCGTGGCTGCATCATTAGATATGCTGTACCCCAATCTGGCGGGTCAGTTCGGCTCTGCCTTGCCGGTTGGCAAGATAACCGATTTCCCGGCCGCCAAGCCCTCGGATTTCAAACTGGGCCAGGCCGGTGTTTTCTATCGCCAGGAGGCTAAAACATACATTATCCATATGTCTCCTGATACGCCGATGTTACTGAACGGTACTGATCTGAAGGAACAGTTGAATTCGGAATCGATCGTGAAGACCGCAGATGGGTATTGGGTGGCGCTGTACCAGCGCTGTGTTCACCTGGGCTGCACAGTGCCGTTCCGCGATGACTGTGTGAGTTTCAAGTGTCCCTGTCATGGCTCACACTATAACGTGAGTGGTGAGTACCTGGATGGTCCTGCGCCGAAGAGTTTGGACCGGTTTAAGATCTCTTTTAGCGGCAGCGATGTCGTGGTAGATACAGGTACGGCAAACACGAAGGTCCCGCATCCTGATGCATCTACCCGCATTATTCCAGAGCCAAAACTGTCGTGCAGTTAGTGGAACTGCACACACATGTTGGCGGGGAAGATGGGAATCGTGTTGCGTCGCTGGGGCCATGCATACCCGCTATGACAATGGGCAGCATGGTACTATGAAAAAGGTTGTGTATTATGATAGATCCCATACAGGCAGCCGTAGGCATTATTGCTCTGCTGGTCACTGTGGGGGCCTTGCTGTATGTGTTCTATTCTCGCACGAATGCCGTCGAGAAGACCGGATACGGCGCTCTCACGATGCTGGCGCTTATTTCGCTGCTGATCCCGGTTTTCTGGATCATGGAGAATAATGGTCAGGCCATGGCCAAGGCCCAGCAGCATACCCTGGATTTGTCGCGTGGCGCTAAATTATATGCCCAATATTGTTTTCAATGCCACGGCACCAAGGGCCAGGGACGGGCTAAGGTTGGCAATGACCCCAACTTTGGTTCCAAGCTGAATAATAACTCGGTAGTGAATGACCTGAGCGACAATGACCTCATTCGCATTATTAACGGTGGTGTGTACAATACTGATAAGAATCATCTCAATCAGGCGATGATGCCGGCCTGGAGTCAACAATATGGCGGCCCTCTGACCGATAATGACATTCAGTATTTGTTTACCCTTATCCGCTCGTCTGATCCAGCATACCTGACAAAGAATGGGTACGCCAGCGGCAATGGCTTTAGCCAGGTACCCGATTTGATTCAACAGGCCAATCCTTCAACCTATCAGACGGCAGTTGCGGGAGAGAATGCCAGTCAGAATCCTCAGCAGTTTGGGAAGACCGTTGATATGACCACTAAGAAAGCGGTCACCATTAATATCGTGACGGCTCCTACCGGCGCTAGCTGCCAACCGGCATGCTATGACCCGGTAAATATTAAGGTCAAGGTTGGTACAACGCTTACCTGGGTGAATAAGGATACGCAGGGGCATACTGTAACGGCGATTCTTGGCACGGACCCCAATACGAAGAAGGTAGCGCCTACTATCTTTGACTCCGGTATCGGAACGCCTATCAAGACGAATGCCACCTATACGTATAAGGTGACGATGGCAGCGTACAATCTGAACAAGGATCACACGGTTCTCTACTATTGCCAGTACCATCCAGGGATGGTGGCTATATTGACCATCGTGCCGTGATTGCTGGTAGCTAGTTTATGGTAACATGCTGAAAGGGTTTGCGATCTATGCAAAGAGTGCAAGCGCGGGAGGTGCCCGAGCGCATATCGTGGGCGCGCGCGATGATCTTTGGCGTGGGGTTCTTCTTTATCGCCGCCATTCTGATTGGACAACTCCCTTCATATATTTCCTTGCAGATGACGGCGGCCTCGCTGGTGGGGACGGAGCAGGGTTTTCTGGCTCTGGGTGTTCTCTGCCTGGCTGGCTTTGTGGTGGTGCAGGTTATCGTGCTGCTCTTTGACCCGAAGCCGGTCGTGCCGCCGATTATCTTTGCCGGCCTGGGTCCGCTGCTGTTTCTGGTTGGCCTGGCCCTCTTGCTGTGGTCTGTGTTGACGGTTAATGTGGGGCCACACAATGTGTATAGCAATAATCAGTACTTTCCACATGCCGGTTCTACATGGAACTCGTTGCTGGGCGGCAGTTTTCTCTGGTTACGCACCGATGCTGTCGATTTTGTGACGGTTGCTACGGTTGTGATGGGCGTTGGCGCGGCACTGCTGTTCTATGGATTCCTGGCGCTGCGCGAGCAGCACAGCCCTGACCGCAGCGATCCAGGAACCACCTGGGTGGTCCGCCTGCTGATCGCTATCGCGACGGTGATGCTGGTCGCGTATATGATTTTCCTGACCTTCGTGGACACAAAGGCGCTGGCAAATGCGATCAATCCTGCCTGCCCTGGGGCTATTTCCGCTACCTGTGGTCCCATCACGGGCCTCTTCACCGTGAATACGATCTTCGCGATCTTCCTGGGCGTTGCCGTCCTATGTACGTTGTGGGCCTTTGCCCTCCGGCTGCATTACCTGATGCGCCCTGTTCGCAGCCGCACGATGTCGGCCCTGTACGCGATTGGCGTGAACCTGGCGCCAGTGGGCGTGATCTTTCTGCTGCTGTGGCTCCTGATCTACCCGGCCATCGATTGGATCCACTCGTGGAGCTTGATTGGCCTTGGTGACTACCTGACGGTGTGCGGGAAACCATCCGATATTCCTGGCAGTTGCGCGTTCTCGCAAGATGGCGGCTATATCATTGATGCCATCGTTACGAGTAACTTCTTCCTGTTGCTGATGGCTGCGGTCTGGGCCTGGAAGTCCAACCGGAACCTGGTGGTGATTGGCAGCGTTGTGATTACTGCGATACTGGCCCTGGCGACGCTGGTCGTTCACCTGCATCCAGACGAGGCGCTCTATGGGTTCCTGCTCTGCGGTAGCGCCTTGATCCTGGCGACCATCTGGACGAGTGTTGCGCGGCGCGAGTTCGCGATCGTGGGCGAGAAAAACCTGGGCTGTGTCGGTATGTGGCTTGTCTTTGGTACCTGTCTGCTCATTTACCTGGCGGCCTTTGCCTTCTTCTCGATCCCTGGGTTCCGTGAATCGGCTCCCAATGTGCCGTTCGTCCCCGGCGGGCAGGGGGCCATGCCGGATGCGGTGATCGCGGTCGTGATACTTGGTACCCTGGCAGCCCTCCAATTCTACTTCCTGGTACGCAATCGCTATAAAGTCTAATCAACGCTATAGAACGCAGGCAGGGCGATGGACAATATGCGCCCTGCCTGCGTTCGTGTGTGCATGCTATAATGTGGGCAAACTATCAGAGCGCTATGGAGAGAAGCTGTATGCCATCTGAGCAGCCACTCAAGATCCTGATTCTTGCCGCTGAAATCGTGCCATTCGTCAAAGTCGGTGGCTTAGCCGATGTGGCGGGGGCACTGCCGAAGGCCCTCCAGGCGCTGGGCCATGATGTGCGCCTGGCGATGCCGCGCTACCGGCAGGTTGATACTGAGCGTTTCCACCTGACCATGGTTCCCGATGCTATCGTGGTGAATATGAATAAGTTCCGCGTGCCTGTCAGCCTGTGCCAGGGTACGATCGGCCATGATATTCCGGTCTACATGATGGACGCGCCGCGTTTCTTTGATCGCGAGAATGTCTATGGTTATACCGATGATGGCGAGCGCTTTATTCTTTTCTGCCGCGCGGCTCTGGAAGCCATGCGAGCCCTCAACTGGTCTCCCGATATTATCCATTGCAACGATTGGCATACCGGCATTGTGCCGAACTGGATGCATACTATCTATCGCGATGATGCCTTTTATGGGAATGTCGCTACCGCCTATACGATTCATAACCTCGCCTACCAGGGTATCTTTGGATACCGTATCCTGGAGGTGGCCGGGGTGGCGTCGACCGGTTTCCTCTATCCACAGATCGCCGAGCTGGCGAATGTCGTGGACATTATGGGTCGTGGTATCCTCTTTGCCGATGCCATTACGACGGTCAGCGAGCGCTATGCCCAGGAGATTCTGACGCCGACGTTTGGTGAGAAGCTGGACCACCTGCTGCGCTCTCGCCGCGAGCGCCTGTTCGGCATCCTCAATGGCATTGACTACGAGGAATGGAACCCGGCGTCCGACCACTATATCGATGTGCCGTTCGATGCCGACTCCCTGGAGAAGCGTGCTGAGAATAAACGCGTGCTTCAGGAGCGCGCGCACCTGCCGGTGCGCCAGGATGTGCCGCTCCTGGCGATGATTTCGCGCCTCACCGATCAGAAGGGCTTTGATCTGCTGGCACAGATTGCGGAGCCATTGTTCGCGCAGGGGGTGCAGTTTGTGGTCCTGGGCATCGGCGACCAGCATTATCACGAGATGTTTCAAAACCTGGCCGCGCGCTATCCCGAGCAGGTGGCGATTTTCCTGACCTTCAACGCGGACCTGGCGCGCCGCATCTATAGCGGTAGCGATATGTTCTTGATGCCTTCGCGTTTCGAACCGTGCGGCCTGGGCCAGATGATCGCCATGCGCTATGGCAGCGTGCCTGTCGTGCGCAGCGTTGGTGGCCTGGCGGATACTGTGCAGGAGTACGATCCCCGCAGCGGCGAGGGGAACGGCTTTACCTTCACAAACTACGACCCCTGGGAATTGTTCGCCTCCATTGTGCGCGCCCTGGAACTCTACCGCGTCAGCGATATCTGGCGGAAGCTGCAACAGCGCGCGATGGCCGCCGATTATTCCTGGCATGCCTCCGCCACGCGCTATGTCGAGATCTACCGCAATGCCATCGCGTTCCACCAGAGCGGCCAATAATCTGCGGCTCAATTCGCACAAGGACCCGGCTTCGACTCCCACCGCCCGCTGACATTGCCGCCTTCGTCTGGGTCTTCACGTGAGATTGGGACATATTTCGTGTAGGGGCGCTGCTGGCCCGCGCCCTCTACGTTGATATATGCAAATGTATCTATGCTTTTTGCAAACTTACCCAGGCTGTTGTACGATACCCCTCGCAGCTCTCGCTCTCGATCCAGATCTCTCCGTCCATGCCTGCCAGCATGGTTTTGCAGAGAAAGAGGCCGAGGCCACTACCATGAGAAGTCATGGCTTCACCGGCTGCCAGGCGCGTAAATGGCTGGAAAAGGCGTTCCTGGTCTTCCGCTGAAATGCCGATCCCCTGATCTTGTATGCTGATGAATACCCTGGCAGCCTCTGCGCGATCTCGTTGTTCGCGCGTGCCTGTATACTGGAGCATGGTGGCGATTTGTAGGGGGGTACCGGTGGGCGAATACCTCATGGCATTGATGAGCAGGTTACTGACGACCTGGCGTAGCTTTAAGGGGTCAACAAGCACGTAGGCCGGCTCGATATGCAGTTCTACCTGCCGTTGTTCTTCCTGAATGCGCGGTGCCAGCGAGTCGATGACGGTCTGCAGCAGTTCTTCCAGATTTACTCGTTGCAGGATGGCCGGCTGCTCGTCTTGTTGGGCGCCGGTGATGATAGAAGCAATGATAGCGACTGTCTCGTCGCATGCCCTGATGATTTGCTCTGTATAACGTGTCTCTGTTTCCTCGTCCATCCCGTTTCTATAGGCTTGGAGCAATGCGGCGAAGCCTTTAACCGCGCTCAAGGGTGCGCGTATCTCGTGATTGAGAACGAGCAATAGCTGGCTTTTAAAGCGCTCACTCTCTTGTTGCTGCGCATTTCTAGTCTGGAGCTTGTACAGCTCTTCTTTCGCTTGCTTCAGGTGAGATACTAGCTTTGGATACATATAGCTGATCAAAAAGGATTCTGCTACGAGGAGGGCCGCTATAATAGAAACTATCAGTGGATGAAATACGAGGATCAGAGATAGGACTCTAATTTTGCCCTGGTTTAGCTTCTGATGGTTGCTCTAATTGTTGTTGACGTTTCTTTTGCTCCTCTTTAGGCATGGTTCAAAGTAAGCTCAGATCAATGTGACAACTTTGAACAATCACAATGGTGAAAAATAAATTCTGAGATGGCTTCCTGGGCGGCTTCAGGATTTATTTTGAGTTGACTAGATCGTTCA
>JALYTT010000602.1 GCA_030854145.1 Chloroflexota bacterium
GCGCGCGCGTCACCGGCTGGCGGTAGGCGATCACCGCCAGCGTCTCCAGGGTCGCGGCGGTTAAGCGGGCGGTCATAGGCAGGCCCAGCAGCGCCGCGACATACGCAGCGTTCTCGGGCGCCGTCACAAGCTGCACCTGCTCCCCCAGGTTCTGCAAACGTACTCCCCGCCCCTGGCTCTCCAGGTGCTCCCCCAACAACTGCAAACTGCTCGCCAGCCGCGTGTCATCCACATCCAACAGCTTGCGCAACTCGGAGCGCTCCAGTGGACGCCCGGAGACAAAGAGCAGGCTTTCAATGGCCGCCGCCAGCCGCGCATCATCGACGGCCGGCTCGCGCACGGTGTCGCGCGCTACCCGCGCTCGATGCCCGTTTGTGGTGTGTGCGATTACCTCTTCTTGCATAGTGAGGCGATTATATCATAGAACAGAAGCAGAAAATAGAGCACAGAGGCTCGCACTCCGGTCCGCGTAGGGGCGAGGCAAGCCACGCCCTACGGAGACGCAGAGACGGCCCATCGATCCTTGCCCTTCACTTGACGCCTATTGGGCGAGGCAAGCCATAGCCCCTACGCGGACTGGGGCGAAAAATGGATGAATTTCTCCCACTCATTTTGTTATTAACTTTGATAGATACACACTCAAACTTTTTGCAACGTTGAACTCATTGTGATATAGTATCAACAACAAATACCACGACTGGAGGGGAGTTTGATGAAAATCGAGCGGTTTACCGATAAGGCGCGTGAGGCAATTAGTGAGGCTTCAGAGCTGGCGAAGACGCTGAATCATAGCCAGATTGAGCCGAAACACCTGTTGGCGGCCCTGCTTGAGCAAGAGGGTGGCGTGGTGCAGCAGGTGATCCAGCAGGTTGGCGGCAACCTGGCGGCGGGGCAGCGCATCGCTAAGAGCGAGCTTGAGCGGCTGTCGCGCGTCTATGGTGGGAGCGAGCCTGGCATCTCGCCACAACTGCGTAAGGTGCTAGAAGACGCCTGGCACGAGATGAACAACTTCAAAGACGAGTATCTCAGTGTCGAACATATGCTGCTGGCCCTGTTCGACTCAGGCGACGAGGGAGTAGAGCGTGCCTTGAAGGCCACCGGGCTGACGCGCAACGCCGCTCTGAAGGCCCTGACCTCTATTCGCGGTGCGCAGCGCGTGACCGACCAGAATCCTGAGGGCAAATATCAGGCCCTGGAGCGCTATGGTCGCAATCTGACGCAATTGGCGGAGCAGGGGAAACTCGACCCGGTGATCGGGCGCGACGAGGAGATCCGTCGCGTGATCCAGGTGCTGAGCCGCCGCACCAAGAACAACCCGGTGCTGATCGGCGAGCCTGGCGTGGGCAAGACTGCTATCGTCGAAGGCCTGGCACAGCGCATTGTGCGCGGCGACGTGCCGAAGACACTGGCCGACAAGCAGGTCGTGACGCTCGACCTCGGCGCACTGGTGGCGGGAGCCAAGTTCCGGGGCGAATTCGAGGAGCGCCTCAAGGCCGTCCTGAAAGAGGTGGTGGGGGCCGAGGGCCGCATTGTCCTTTTCATCGATGAGCTGCACACCCTCGTGGGGGCCGGGGCCGCCGAAGGGGCCATGGATGCCTCCAATATGCTCAAGCCCATGCTGGCACGCGGCGAGCTGCACTGCATCGGTGCCACCACCCTCGACGAGTACCGCAAGCATATTGAGAAGGACGCCGCCCTGGAGCGCCGCTTCCAGCCCGTCCTCGTCGATCAGCCCTCGGTTGAGGATACCATCAGCATCCTGCGCGGCCTCAAGCAGCGCTACGAGGTCCATCATGGAGTGCGCATCCAGGACAGCGCCCTGGTGGCGGCGGCGATCCTCTCCAATCGCTACATCACCGACCGCTTCTTGCCCGACAAGGCCATCGACCTGGTTGACGAGTCCGCCAGCCATCGCCGCGTGGAGCTGGATAGCACACCGAGCGAGATTGACGCGCTGGATCGTCGCATCCGCCAGTTGCAGGTCGAGCAGGAGGCCTTGAAGAAAGAGACCGACGCGGCCAGTCGCGAGCGACGCGCCCGCGTCGAGCAGGAGATCGCTAACATCAGCGAACAGCTTCATACCCTGCGTATCTCGCTGGAGAGCGAGCGCGAGCCGGTGGAGGCCATTCGCCGCCTGAAGAAAGAGCTGGAGGCGACCCAGGTCGAGGCGGAGAAGGCCGAGCGCGAATACAACCTTGATGTGCAGGCCCGGCTACGCTACGGCACTATCCCTGACCTGGAGCGGCGCATTCACGAGATGGAGTCGAAACTCACCAGCCTCAAAGGCGCACGTATGCTCAAAGAAGAGGTCGACGCCGAGGATATCGCCGAGATCGTCTCCAAGTGGACGCACATCCCGGTCTCGAAGCTGATGGAGGCCGAGGTGCAGAAGCTGCTCACCATGGAGGATCGCCTGCGCGAGCGCGTGGTCGGGCAGGAGCTGGCCTTGCAGACCGTCTCCGACGCGGTGCGCCGTTCGCGCGCCGGGCTGCATGACCCCCAGCGTCCGCTTGCCAGCTTCCTCTTCCTGGGACCGACCGGCGTGGGCAAGACCGAGCTGGCACGCGCGCTGGCGGAGTTCCTCTTCGATAACGAGCAGGCGATTGTGCGCATCGACATGTCGGAGTACATGGAGAAGCACGCCGTCTCGCGCCTGATTGGCGCGCCTCCCGGCTATGTCGGCTACGAAGAGGGCGGTCAGTTGACCGAGGCGGTGCGCCGCCATCCCTACAGTGTCGTGCTGCTCGACGAGATCGAGAAAGCGGCCCCGGAGGTCTTCAACGTCCTGCTGCAATTGCTCGACGATGGACGCCTCACCGATGGCCAGGGGCGCACGGTTGATTTCAAAAACACCGTTGTTATTATGACAAGCAACGTCGGAAATCGCTGGCTGCCTGAGTACGATGGTATGGACGAGGAAGAGATCCAGCGCCGCGTGCGCCAGCGCCTGCGGGAAGATGGTTTCCGGCCGGAGTTTATCAACCGCATCGACGAGATCATCGTCTTCCACCAGCTCACGCGCGAGCAGATCAAGAACATCGTGCAGATCCAGGTCGATCGCCTGCGCCCGCGCCTGGCCGAGCGACATATCACGCTGCATCTGAGCGACGCCGCCAGAGAGCTACTGGCCAACGAAGGCTACGATCCACAATTTGGCGCGCGCCCACTCAAGCGCGTCATCCAGAAAGAGATCGAGAATCGGATCGCGCGCGCCATCCTTGACGGAACGCTGCGCGAGGGCGATACTGTAGACATCGAAGCCAAAGACGGCAAACTCGCGATAGAACCTATCAAGGCCTGAATGTGCGGGATGGCAGGGTGATATAAAAATCGGGCGTACCCAGACCTGTCCGCCCGGGTACGCGTAGGGCGACCCTCCATCCGCGTAGGGACCCGGCTTGCCGCGTCCGGGTGGCTGCCAGTCTGGCCTCCTACGTGGCCGCGCAAGCGAGGCCGTACACGGACGCGGCAAGCCGGGTCCCTACGCGGATGGAGTCACACCTGCGATTTTTAACAATGCTCTATATGTAGGGACGATTCTTGTGGCCGCCCTGCGCCACACCGGTCATTCTGAGAAAGAACGGATACAACCATGCAAGCTGCGGATGCCTTACCGGCACGTCCACGCGATACACCTGAGACACACGATCACTTGATGCAGATGTTGAGCGAGATGCTGATTCAACTGAACGTGCTCCAGAGTATAGCACAAGCCGGGGTACCTGCTGACGATATAATCGCGCTTGACCGGAACGCTATCAGCGGTGGGCTGGCCGAGCTAGAACGCATGACGCGCGAGATCATTCACGAGGTACGC
>JALYTT010000143.1 GCA_030854145.1 Chloroflexota bacterium
GTCCTGGTGGTGACAGGGACGGCGAGGCAAGCCACGCGCTACGGGCACTCCGGCGAGGCAAGCCATAGCCCCTACGCGGATGAGCGCGCAAATGCAAGGAGCGAAAGACGCATGCAAGTATTCGGTAAGAAATCGCGCGAAGAGATAGAGAAGCTGCCCGATGGGAAAGATCGTCTTCCGGCCGGGCAGTACCTTACGAAAAAGTGGCCGGTGCTGACGTATGAGCGTACGCCCAGCAAGCTGCCTGACAACTGGCGACTGAAGGTTTCGGGTCGGGTGGAGAACCCCTTTGAGCTAAACTGGGAGGAGTTCCTCGCGCTACCGCATACGACGCTGACCGCCGATTTTCACTGTGTGACGACCTGGAGCCGCTACGATAATACCTGGGAGGGCATCCATATCCGCGAGATCCTGCGGCGTGCCCGGCCGCTACCAACTGCTAAATATGTAATGGCTCACTCCTGGACCACTTATACGACAAACCTGCCCCTTGCCGACCTCGATGACGACGATGCGCTGATCGTGACGAAGCACGATGGCGCGCCTCTGGAGGCCGAGCACGGCGGCCCTGTGCGCCTGATCGTGCCGAAGCTGTACGCCTACAAGAGCGCCAAGTGGCTCGACGGCCTGGAGTTCATGGACGAGGACCAGCCAGGCTTCTGGGAGCGCCGTGGCTACCATAATCACGCCGACCCCTGGCTGGAGGAGCGTTACTGGTAGTTGTCTTCTACCTTGCGCAGCGGTCCCGCCACCAGCCATGTCACGCCCACCGCGCAGAGTGGCAGGCCCGCGAGCATGACCACCAGCGGAGCGCTGAGGCCGACTAGCAGCAGACCTGCCGCGCCATTGCCCAGTGGGGTGCCGGCTGGGCCGACGCTGCCGGTGAAGGCCAGCACGCGACCCTGTAACTCACCGGGGATGGCTTTGAGGCGGATAGTGGTCAGGTAGATGGCGCCCAGGTCGTCGAGCGCGCCCAGGATGAAGTAGATCGGCAGCACCAGCCAGAAGAGCGGCACGATGCCCATCAGCGCGTAACAGACAGCTTGCGCGATCAGCAGCAGGCAGGTGACGATCCCTGGATGGCGCGGGCGTAGCGGCCCGAAGAGCAGGGCCGAGAGCAGCACGCCGAGCGAGTTGACGGAGAGGAGCGCTCCCATGCCCGCCGCGCCTACGTGCAGGAAACGCTCGCAGTAGAAGGGCAGCGCGACGTTGAAAATGCCGATGCCGGCGTTCCAGAAGAACGAGATGGAGAGTAGCGCCAGTAGCAAGGGACTGCGCCCGGCGAAGCGGATGCCTCGCAGCAGGTTGGCCAGGAAGTTCCCCGCCTGCTTTATGTCTGTAGAGATCGCCGGCGTCCGGTTGCGCATGAGCACGAAGAGCAGGAGCGCGAAGACAAAGAATGTGCCGCTATCGATCCACAGTAGCGCCAGGGGTCCGATCAAGAAGACAAGCAGGCCGGCCAGTCCGGGGCCAGCAATGAAGCTGATCTGACGTTGCATTACCTCCAGAGAGTTGGCGGTGTTATAGTCTTCAGGCGGGACCAGTTCGGTGATCAGCGCGGGCGTGCCTACCTGGGTGATGACGGAGAGCGTACCCAGCAGCGCGATGATAATGTACAACGCCGGCAAGGACAGCATATGCACGCCATCCAGCAGGGGAATGAGCAGGACCAGCCCGCCGCGCAAGATGTTATCGACGAGCATGACCGCCTCGCGCCGGAAACGATCAAGTGCCCAGCCAACCAGCAGAGCGGAGAACAGGCCCGGCAGGTCGAAGATCAGGAAGGTCAGCCCCACCTCCAGCGGATTGTGGCTGCGCCCAAGCACGTACCACGCCAGACCAAACAGGGTGAGGCTGTCGCCGAAGCTGGAGATGAGCGCGCCGCACCACATAAGCATGTAGGCGCGGTTGCGTAGCATTACCTTGTATCTCTGCATATATGCCTATTGTACAAGGCTTCAATAGCAGAAGATAGAGGGCCGTCCCGTGAGAGTCATCCTCACATCTCCATATAATATTTCCTCATGTTGTTCATATCAACCAGCACTTCAATGCCACAGCCCGGATAAAATCTCTTTGGATAAAAGTTGAGGCGGGGACTACGAAAAGAATGCGTTGTCCCTGTACGCGGGTCTGCCCAGCGAGCCATAAGTATGTAGTAGCTATACCACTCTGTTCTTGTTGAGTTCGTACCAGAAGACACAGTGCGGCTCGATCTGTGCTCCTTTATCTCGGTAACCGTTGCGACGATACGCGTTCCATATTTTTTTAGCCAATTAATATCCGATGCCCGCTTGTTGATGCTTATCATTGACACGAGGCCAAAGACTGCGCCGATGGCTCCTCCAATCAAGGCCGCTGTACTGTGGCCCTGGACGAAATCCAGCGGATTCTGGGGAGATGGTGTATCGACTCCATGTGAAGCCTCTATAAAAATAGAGATCAGGGTGCCGAAAAAGATACCCATCACCAGTAGGATAGCAAAGACAAAGAGTGAGCCAATAAAGGCACCCACTGTTCTCATACACCCCATTGTATGTCTCCTTTGAGAGTTTTGAGCAGAACGTGTATTGCATGTTTGCTATTTCACGCGAATGCTCCTCCAAAGGTAAACGTTATGATTGCCTATTTTGTGTACAGCAATCTGGCTCTTACTCTGCTCGCAAAATCTTTGAGGGATGCTCTGCGAATCCGTAGCGCGTGGCTTGCCTCGCCATCCCCGTGGTGACAGGACGGCGAGGCAGCCACGCGCTACGGATCGGTATATATCATTTCCGCGGGCATATTTAGCGTTCCAGCGTGGTCTTGCTGTTGCGCTCGCCGTCGTAGGAGAGCAGGATGCGTTTGCCCTCGTAGAGGGTCTCCAGGTGGACGGGGCGGCCCCAGAGAACGTGGACATGCTGGAGCGTCTTCTCGGCGTAGGTCAGATCAAGCTCCTGGCCCTCGAAGAGGTGCTTGATGTAGAGTTCGCGATTGCCGTGATAGTCGCCGTCGTCGATGACCAGGTAGGGGAAGCCGAAGTTGGTCATGCTGGCGACGATACCATCGCGCACCTTCTCCCAGTTTTTCTCCACGATGACCCACTCGTCGCCCTCTTTGCGGTACAGGTACAGATCGAGGTCGTCGATCAGGTCCTTGGTCAGGTAGTTGCGCAGGAAGGAGACATCGTTGTCGAGTTCGCGCACCTCGAAGATCTTCTGCCGGCCCATGCCTGGCTTGCGACCCAGACGCTCCTGCTCCTCTTTGGTGGGATTATCCCAGCGCCGCTCGATATCCTCCAGCACCTTGAAGCCCAGGTAGTAGGGATTGAGCGAGGTCTTTGAGGGCGAGAGCACGCCTGAGTGCAACTGGGCGAACTCTATGGTCTCCGAGTCGGAGATAAAGCCTTCATCGCCCAGCTCGCGCATGATACGCGAGTGCCAGATGCTGTTATGATGCAGCATGCCATTGGCGACATAACGATGCGTACGGTCAACGGTAATATCATACACGTCGGCCATACCATGTTCGATGCTGACGACTTCATCAGTCGTGTCTTCTTTGACGAACCATCGATGGCTCGCCAGGTACTGGCGCAGATTCTCTTGCTTGCGCGCGAGGTTGAAGCCAATTTCTCGCGAGTAAACCTCTGCCGATTTCTCGCAAATCCACACATTGACGCCTCGCCGGCGCGAAAGGATGCCATAGTTCAACAATACAATCTGTAGCGTCTTGGCGATTTCATCGCTGAAAGTGGAAAGAATCACGCCCCGTTTGATGGAAGCGCAACCATCGCAGTCGAAGTAGGCGCGCAGGAATGCGCTGACGACCGCTTTGGGCGAACGCAGAATGCAGTCCGGTATGCGTTTCTCGCATGCCTTTGCATGCAGTTCGATGCCGAGCGATTGCAGCAAGTCCAGCACATTGGCAGAGTAGAAGACGACGCGCCACCTACCGCCTTTACCATTGACCGTCCTGCTATCCCAGAATGGTATGGTCTCAATCGCGAATAAGTCCAGCGCGAGAGCGGCATAGCGGTCAGCCAGCTCACGATCGCCGGTAGTGTAGCCGATGGCATTTTTCGAGACGTGGATGTTGCCATCGCCAATCAAGTAGCCGAGAAACTCTGCGAATGATTCGGTGACATGTGTTGGCGAAACGAGTGGGAGACGAGTGCTGTATAGTGGCTTACCAGCGTTGCCGGATGTATAGCCTGTGCTTTGAACAGCAGAGATGATGCGATCTCTGGCATACGTTGTTTTGTCGCTCAGCGAACGATAGACTGTGTGTACACCGACGCCTGCTGCCAGGGCTCCATCTTCGCTGGTCGACGCAACTATTTTTAGGTGAGCAGGTTGCGCAATCTCGACCATCTGCTTTGACCAGAGATTGTCACCAACGCTCAGTGGGATGCGCAGCCCGACCTGCACATTTTTCAGCGCGATCCATTGATCTGGCCCAATGCTCAGTTTGTGTTCTTCCGCGCCTTCTAGCACAAGTCCGCGCCGGGTGCGCAAGCGAATTGTGGCAACATTGCGCGTAAAATGTCGATCAGTGATTTTGTCCTGCTGTCCATTACCACTAACCACCTTGAAACTCTGGGCCGCCGCAAGCATATCATGCAATGCATCATATCTCAGCAATCCATGCTCAGTAGGGATGAGGCTATCTGCCCGGAGGCAGGCCCAACCTTCATTCATGACCTTCGTCTGCATCTGCGGCACGAAGTACAGCCACTCCACGCGCACAATCTCGATGATGTCGCGCTGCCAGGGCAGAAGATTGGGGGCATATTGTAGCAGGAAGAGCAGGATATCCTTCTCCGGCTTCTCCGGGAACTTCGGAGGCTTGCCCAGGCGCTTCTCGCGCTCCGCCTCCGCGCGTTTGACCTTAGCCTCGCGGTCCATGCTCCACAGGTCATCGTATCCGCCGGTGATCTCAGTGGTAGACTTCTCCTGTTTGCTCTCAGGCGCCTCTTTGCGCAGGAGCAAGTTATAGTCTACATGCTCCTGAATGGAGAGCACGGCATCGAGGAAGCGCTCGATCTCAAGCTTGCCATGATCGAACTCGTACTTGGCGATGCGCTCGGCGTGAATGCTGGCTTTGTCGATCATACGCCGCGAGGTATGTTGGAAGTAGGCGTTGTTCTTGAAGAAGTCGGTATGCCCGAAGACGTGCGCCGCCACAAAGGTATTCTGCAGGAAGTCGTTCATCTCCATCAGGAAGGCATAGCTCGGGTTGGTGTTGACCACCATCTCGTAGATCTTGCTCAGCCCGAAGTCGTAGTACATCTTCTGCCGGTGATAGGCCTTGCCATGTGTCCAGTGACTGAAGCGGCCGGGCAGGCTGTACGAGGCAAACTCGTACATGATGGTGGCCGGCACCAGCTCAAAGTGCGTGGGGAAGGGATCAAGGCCGAACTTCAGGGCCGTATCCCACGCGCGCCCTATTCCATCGCGCAAACGTTCGATTTCGCTCTCTGACATAGGTGATTACCTCGTAGGCACAGTGTCGCCGCGCTGCGCAAAGAACTTACGTAACGCGGGATAGACCTCTTTTTTATCTGAGATGGTCACGGCGATAAACTTCTTGTCGCTGATCTTGTTGTAGGCCGACATCAGCGTGCTAGGGGAACGATAGTGGCCCTCGCGGATCTCGCCGTAGCCAAAGATGTTACAGAGTTCCATCAACCTGGTGACCAACTGCACGCAGCGCTCATTGTCCCATGGCAGGTTGTCGCCGTCGGAGAAGTGGAAGGGGTAGATGTTCCAGTCGTCCGGGTTGTAGCGCTCTTTGATGATCTCAAGCGCCAGTTCGTAGGCCGACGAGACCTGCGTCCCTCCGCTCTCACCCTTGTGGAAGAACTCGTCCTCTGTGACCTCTTTCGCGTCAGTATGGTGGCTGATAAAGACGATCTGCACGTTGTTGTACTTCGTGCGCAGGAAGCGCACCATCCAGAAGTAGAAGCTGCGGGCAATGTATTTCTCGAACTCGCCCATTGAGCCGCTGATATCCATCATGGCGATCACGACGGCATTGGACTGGTAGCGAATGGTTGGCTCCCAGACTTTAAAGCGCAGGTCTTCGGACTTGATGTCCTTAAATTTGGCCTCGCCCTTGGCCGCGTTGCGTTTCATGTTCTCCATGATCGTGCGCTTCTTATCGAGGTTCGACAGTGGCCCCTTTTTGCGCACATCGGTGAAGCGCACAGACTCGGTTTGCAGCTCCTGCTGGCGTTTCTGTTCGAGGTTGGGCAGGCTGAGGTCTTCAAAGATCATGGCGGCCAGCTCTTCCATGCTGATCTCAGCTTCGTAGTAATCGTAGCCAGCATCCTTGCCGGCGTCGCCCTTCTTGCCCTTGCCGGAGCGGGGCTCCTGCGCCACCACATCGCCTACCTTGCTCTTGCCGGTGCCCTGGCCCGCGTGCTGCTGGCGGCCGGGGTCATAGCGGAAACGGTACTCGTCCAGCGAGCGAATGGGGACGCGCACCGCCTTCTTGCCGTCGGAGAGGATGATGCCCTCTTCGCTGACAATCTCATGCAGGTTCTTCTTGACCGCCTCGCGGATCTTCTCTTTGTGGCGCTCCTGGTCGACCTGGCCCTTGCGGTGCAGCGACCAGTCATGCTGAGAAACAGACATCAAGCAACTCCTTTATGGGACGCCCCTCAGGGTGCCTATGCGCGCATCAACTGAAAGCGCTGCCTGCCCAATGTCGCGACCGCCCACCGGCTACTCTGGCGCGGTTTGCAATCCATATCTAATGGTTGCAAGCCGCGCTGACCGAGGCCAGCGCGGTCGCGGCATAGACAGTTGAACTAGCGGTTCAGCAGGCTGCCGGTGTAGCGCAGAATCTCGTTTGCGCACACGTGGCAGTAGCCATGTTCCGCCATCAAGCGATCAACGACTTCATTGATCTTGCGCAACTGTTCTTTGTCGGGCGTGCGGGTCGATGTGGTGATCTTCACCACATCGCGCAGGTCCGCGAACAGTTTCTTCTCAATGGCCTCTTTGAGCCGCTCGTGGCTGGTATAGTCGAAGGAGAGGCCCTTACGCGCCAGGGAAGAGATGCGGATCAGGATCTCCTCGCGGAAAGAGCGCTTGGCGTTATCGGTGATGCCGATTTGCTCCTCGATTGAGCGCATCAGGTGCTCATCGGGGTCCATCTCCTCGTCGGTGATGGGGTCGCGCAGCTTGGTCTTGTTGCAGTACGACTCGACGTTATCCAGGTAGTTGTTCAGCAGTGTGCGCGCCGACTCCTCGTAGGAGTAGACGAAGGCGCGCTGCACCTCCTTCTTGGCCATCTCGTCGTACTCTTTGCGCGCCTCGCTGATGAAGGCCAGGTAGTGCTCGCGCTCTTCACGTGTGATGCTGGTATGCTGGTCGAGGCCATCGCGCAGGGCGCGCAGGGCGTCGATGGGGTTGATGCAGGTCACGTTCTGCTTGACCAGCGCGTTCGAGAGGCGATTGATGACATAGCGCGGCGAGATGCCTTCCATGCCTTCGCGTTGCGCCTCCTCCTGCAACTCGCGCACATCCTTCTGTTTGAAGTCCTCGATATCCTCGCCGTCGTAGAGCTTCATCTTCTTCATGATGCTCATGCCGGCCTTCTTCGAAGGCTCCAGGCGCGTCAGCACGGCAAAGATGCTGGCGATGCGCAGGGTGTAGGGCGCGATATGCACATTTTGTAAAGCGCTCTGCTTGAGCAGCTTTTCGTAGATCTTGACCTCATCGGAGACGCGCATGTTGTAGGGCACCTTGACAAGGATGATGCGGTCCTGCAGGGCCTCGGACTTCTTGTTGCCCACAAACGACTGGTACTCGTGCTCGTTGGTATGGCTGACGACCACTTCGTCGGCGTAGATCATGCTGAAGCGCCCGGTCTTGATGTTCTGTTCCTGGCTGAGCGTGAGCAGCACATACAGGAATTTCTCATCGCAGTTATGGTTCACAATGCCATTGGCCACAAAGGTGTTGGATCCAGGCACGTGCAGGTCCCAGCACTCGGCCTCGCCATCTTCGAGCGAGACGATGGTATCGTAGAACTGCGAGGGGTTCAACAGCATATTGAGGCCCGGAGGCGGCTCAACCCAGCCTTCGAGCTTGCCCAGCACCTTGGTGGCCATAGCGCGCGTGCAGTCAACCGTGCCGCTGCGCAACTGGTGCAGGTTGCCATAATCTTCGCCTAGCACCTGGTGTGCCTCCTGGCGATTGCTGCTGTGATAGCCGCCGTTGACCTGGGCGCGTGCCACCGCCACCTGCTGTAACTCCTCGGAAATGGCCGTCCAGTAGCCCGCTGTATTGGGGATAACGTCGGCCCGTCCCGACCGCTCCATGCGCAGTGTGACCTTCTCATAGGTGAGCTGCTTGCGCTGGGGCAGCAGGCGCATCTGCGAGGCCAGCAGGTCGGCATCCGCGCCGCTGGCGGTCACGGTCCAGTAGCTACGAGCCTCGCTATCCTGCGAGGCTCGACTCATCTGCATGACGCGGCGCGAGACCACGCCGAGGTTGAGCAACACGATCTGTAGCTGGCGCGAGAGTTCCTCCGAGTCGGTAGTCCACGAGAGCCGACCGTTGAGGTTGACAGTGCCATCGCCCGCGAAGTAGCCGGCCAGGAACTCTAGCATCGACTCGCGCGATGACTGGAGCACGGTCCAGGGGATCTCCTTGTGAGATGCGCCGGTTTTGAAGCCAGCGTACTGCAAGAAGTCGGCCAGGGCCACATTATTGAGCTGTACAGCGGTCGGATACTGGCGCGGAGTGATGCCGAAGAGTTGCTGCGTCAGGTGCGTATAATCAGTGCGCAGGGCGTCCTCTGTGTTGGTGAAGCGAACCGCGCCATCGGGCCGCACATCGCCCTCGGCGACCAGGTAACCAAGCCAGCGCGCCAGTTCCGGTGTCATGCGCTCTGGTGTCTGGATTGACTGCGCGTGCTTCGGTCGCTGGGCCTGCCACTGCAAGGCCACATCCGGCCCCCACAGGTTCTGGCCCTTCTGCAGCACCAGCCAGTCGCCAAGCTGGAGTTCGTCGTGGCGCCGCCAAACAAGCACGCCATCAGTGTTCACCACCTGGATGCGATGCTCAAGCGTCCCCTCCTGCATAAAGCCCCGGCGCGTCACGATGCGCTTCGTCTTGCCGGTACCCATGCGATAGAGGTGCGTCGTCGTCTCGATGCCGGTGCTGCTTGCCACCTGCATCTCAATGTCGCGCGACTCTCCCACCGGGTGACCTTCCTGAGCCAGCGAGTCCAGGCGGCGGATGCCCGTAGCGGTGTAAACAAGCGCATCGCCGCTCAAACACTTTAGCATCTCGACGAATTCCATTAAACCTCGGTTGGCGATATTTAGCTCGCCATCGAAGCGATAGGCGCGCGGGTCGCTCTCGACGCCGACTTCGCCGATGGTTGAGAGGTCGATGCCGCCCACCAGCTCGCTGATATCCTGGCTATTGTGCTGCACAAAGCCATCGGCCACGAACGAGTGCGTGCCCGGCACCAGCAGATCGTAGACCGGCTCAATGCCTGCCGCGCGCACCTCGCGCACCGTGAGCCACAGGTAGTTCTGCTGCGGTGCTGGAGCCAGCGTCACGCGCTCCAGCACCGCAGTCTGAGGACGCTGGAACGCACTGGCTATTTTGTGTGCCTCATACCCATTCGAGCCATGACCATGCGACATGTGCTGGTAGTCCGTCTGTCCGTCGCGCTTCTCGTGTAGCGGCGAGGTGGCCTTCTCGTGCAGCGTGGGGATCAGGTCAACCAGATTGAGGACCTGGTCGCCGCGTAGCGTCACGGTATAGGATGACTCACCGGCGTCCTCGTGACGTGCGAGCGAGCCAACTACACCCAGGTTGAGCAGCAGGACATGGACCTGGCGAGCCAGTTGATACGACGCGCTGGTATAGGTGAAGGTGTCGCCGCCGATAGTGGCAGCGCTCCAGAACAGGCCCTTCAGGAAAGCCAGGATATCTGTCTCGCTGCCGGCAAGCACGCTGGCGGGAAGCGCTTGAGCCTGTGAGCCGAGCGTCATCCCTGGCTCGTTATGCAGCCGTGAGGAGCTGCTCTGCTGGTGAAAGACGCGGCTTCCCTGGGCCAGGGCCACGCGGCTGCCGGGCCGTAGATCGCCGATCTTCGTCCAGGTCAATTCGCCGTCTGGCTGCATTGTCAACAGGGGGTGATTTGCCGTGCCGCGAATGCTGTAGCCCAGGTTGGTCTCAACCTCGTAGATGGGTTGGGAGCCGCCGTAATAAAACTGTGTGGCCTTTTCGGGTCCGTCGATGCCTAGAATGGTAGCGTCATAGGAGACAAATTCATCCTCGCGCGGTTGCTGGGGAAGCGTGAGATAGATGTCCTCCATGCTCCGCAAGCCCTGATTCGTCAGCACCAGGGTATCGCCCGTCACGCACTTGGGGTCAGATGGCGTAAATGTGCCTACGCCCACGCGATACTTCTCGCTGAAGGCGATACGCTTCACAGGCACCTCTTCAATGTGGCCGCCATACTGGGTATCGATCATGTAGCGGCAGTGCGGACACAGGTCGCCCTCGATATAGAGGCCAAACTCTCGTTCGACATCTGGCCGCAGGTCGTTGGGGATCAGATGCAGTGGCTCCTCGTGCATCGGGCAGTCCTTGATCGCGTAGACCGCGCCCGCCTCAGTGCGTGTATAGGCCTCAAGGCCGCGCTTCATCAGGTAGACGATGGTGGATTTACCTCCACCCACCGGACCCATGAGCAGCAGCACGCGCTTGCGTACCTCCAGGCGCTGGGCCGCGGAATGGAAGTACTCGACGATCTGTTGCAGCGGCTTCTCAATACCGAAGATTTCCTGGCCAAAGAAGTTGTAACGGGGTTCACCCGCGCGCGTGGTCTCGATACCCCCATCTACGATCATATGATAAATGCGCTCATGAGAAAGCCGAACCGCTTCCGGCTTCTTGCTCACAATTTCAAAGTACTGGGCGAACGTCCCTTCCCACAACAGTGTCCGTTCACGGTCCCGGTATTCCTCTAATCGCTTCACCAGGTCCATAGGTTGGCTACCCCTTCTCTCTTCTACGCTGCCAGCGGACAAGCGCCGGGCAGCTCAGGAAAACGCACTATTTGATCGGGTGGTCGTATTGGTGATGCTGTATATTGCTCCCTCCCGAATGCGATAACGAAATGAGGCCAAAAGGGCTGGTTTCCTGCTCGATTGACCCACCAAGCTAGAGAACCAGCCCTTTCTACGTTGCAGAGGATACGTCGGTATTCTTTCATCCCTTATCCAGACCAGAGGCTGGACGTACCTGAGTTTTGCTCTGGATGATGCATCACCCCGCTGCTCCCGCAATGTCCTGACGTGTCCTTTCTATCGTGTCTATGCTAATAACGTAGGACAATTCCCTGCGCACCTGCCCCCTCCAAGTTCCTGAGCGTCTTGCTCGGTCTACCCGGCTCTTCCTTAATCCTGCCCTGATGTGGATGATGTAAACATTGCTGGTAATGGTAGCATACCGTACAGATAGGCCTCTGTCAAGTGTCTGGCCGTTTCTCCATGCCTCATTGTATGTATCTGCAACTCGCCTGGGAGGCCGTTCCATAGAGGGCGCAGGCCAGCGGCGCCCGTACATGAAAATGGAAGGCGCAGGCCAAATGCAGGGCGCAGGCCAGCGGCGTTTTCGGTAGAGGGCGCAGGCCAGCGGCGCCCGTACATGAAAATGGAAGGCGCAGGCCAAATGCAGGGCGCAGGCCAGCGGCGCCCCTACACGAAAGAGATGCGGCGGGTTATCCTTGCCGGCTGGCGCGCTCGGCGACCAGGGGTGCCTGCTCTTCCCCAGAGAGGCGCGTGAAGTGGTCGATGGCCTGCATGACTTTGCCGGGCTCGGCTCGTCAGGTGCCGCCACTGGAGGATAATTGCCATACATGATTTTTTGGCTTTGATCGATTGTGGTCAGTGCTACACGGGTCGTCCACAGCATGCGACACCTCTTCATTTGCATCCATAGATTCATCTTCAGAGAGATCACCATTCCCCATAGACAGGGAAGGCTCTTCTACGAAGAGTATAGAAGCAAGGAGGGGGAGGTAATGAGTGTCAGTTGACCTATTGTTCTGGCAATTTTCACGGGACGGGGGAAGCTATAGATAGTGCCAGAGCAGCGCGCCGTTGCTGCCGAGGCGCACATCCAGTGTGCCGTCCTCTGCGATCATGTAGACCATGCCATTGTAGACAAGGGGTAGTGGGGAGGTATGCGAGGAGAAACTGTCGCGCCAGAGCATGACGCCATCGCGGGCCCGTAGCGCCACGAAGTTAGCATTGTCTTCCTGGAGGTAGACGATGCCATTCTGTGCTTGCATGTCTAAGAGCGTATTGCTATACGCCGTTTTGCTCTGCCAGAGCAGAGTACCATCGCCGGTGCGCAGCGCGTAGATCATGCTATATGTTGTATCTGGTGTACCCCTGGCATACATGTAGGTTACGCCACCCGCTACCCCTGCCACTTCTATGTCCGCGAATGGCAAGGAGGGCGGGACCGTGTAGCGCCAGAGCCGCTGGCCATCGCGTGCCTGCACGGCGTCTATGGCCCCGACATTCGTTTTGATATAGACAACCCCACCTATCTCGCGTGGCGGGCGCGAAACGACCTCTCCATTGTTGTAGTGCCAGAGCAGGGCGCCGGTGTCTGCACGCAAGGCCTTGATGGAGCCATCGGCGACACTGGTGTACACCACGCCATCCTGGCTAAAGGCGCCCCACAGACCATACTTCTCGGGCTTGTAGTGCCAGAGCAGGGCGCCACTATCCGCGCTTATGGCTTTGATAGAGCCGTCCAACCCCTGGATATACAGCAGGTTATGATCTATCACGGGGACACCGAAACCCATCTCGTTGGCAGTGTATGGGTAGTGCCAGAGCAGGGTGCCATCGCCGGTCTTGAAGATATAGAGCACTGCGTCGTTCATATCCTCGCCAAATGCTGCGTCAACAAATATCTTATCTTGCTCGGCATGCATAAAAATAGTCGCAGGTGCGGATAGAAATGCGTACCGCCAGAGCAGCGAACCATCGCGTGCATTGAGCGCGATTATCATATCGTTTCCTGGAGTGTTCGTCGTGAGCGGATAAGCTGTGTCGCCATCTACGATCACCGGGCTAATGCCAGGAAACATATTGTGTTTCCAGAGCCGGGTACCATTGTCGGCTCGCAACGCCTCCACGAAGTCGCTGGGATCAATTTGCGTGCTTGGGCTTCCTCGTATTAGTCCACGTACGTACAATGATACAAAATTCCCCTGCGTATTTTGCGCGCTCAGGTACACCACTCCATTGATGACGGTGAGCGATGCCGGCATCGCCGGTTTGTAGTGCCAGAGAGGTGTGCCATTGCTGGCACGCAGCGCATACACTGTGTCATCGTCTGAGGTCACATACGCAATCCCATTGACGACAGCTATATCGAGAGCGACTGCTCCCGATTGAGTAGCCGGGGACACGGCTCGTTTTGCGGGAGTGGAGGCAGGCAAGATACTGGAAAGGACAAGGATGAGCAATAGAACGCCGGCCAGCAGCGATATCCCGGTGAGCCAGCTCCGTGCCCTGGGCGAGAGACGGAAAGGTTGCTGTACCCACCTCTGCTTCGGGCCGGCGCCCCCCTCGTGGGAATCGAGATCT
>JALYTT010000603.1 GCA_030854145.1 Chloroflexota bacterium
GTCCGCTCTACTGCATCCTTCGTCTGGCGATAGCGCTCATGAAGCTCTTCCGTTGTCAAGGCTGTTTGCACCGATACTCTTTTTCCCATACCTCTAGTATACACTATCTAGACGGACTTCATATGAGTACGCATAGTACACCTTAACATGCCCAATTTGTTGTTGTTAGCCTGAAAACTATTGTAAATACTGAGAAAGCATAATATGCTATAGTTGTACGCGACAGACGTAGGAACCGAGTGTTATTCGGCTCGGAATAGCACGTAAGGGAAATGAATGAAGAGGCTATCGTTGACATTGCTCTTTGGCGCTGGCGCTATTGCTCTAGCGTCTTTTTCCTTCTGGTTAACCCTCTATCTCAAAGGCAGATGCTTCGCTCTGCGAGATCGCCTGTGTCAAGCAGATGCTATCGTTGTCCTTGCCGGTACGCGCGGCCATATAAAATTTTTGCATGGCAAGATTGCCACTGCTGTTCACCTGTATCGAAAAGGGTGGGCACCGCGCATTATTTGCAGTGGTAAATTCAGTCTCAAAGTGACAGATACCCCAACGCTCATCCCACTATCGGAACTACAAATAGCCGTAGCACAAGGTCGCATTCAAGAGAAAGACATTGCTCTGGCTGCCAAATCTTGGGACATCGCGCTTGGAGCCTGCTACATCTGTGAACAAGCTGTGCAAATGGGTGTGCCATCGGAGGCTATTCTTGTTGAAGATGTATCGTTGCACACGAAAGAAAATGCAGAAATGGTTCTCGCTCTGGTGAAAAAGCATCATATGCATAGAATTATCCTTGTAACCTCTCCGTTCCATCAAAGGCGTACTTATCTAACCTTTGCGAAGGTACTTCAACCCCATCATGTCGAAATCTTGAATTATTATGCTGATGCCGACGAGTGGCATCCGGCCACCTGGTTCCTCTCGACTGAGCACCGCAAGCTGGTACGAAGCGAAGAAGCACGCATAAAGAAATATCGGACCAAAGGAGATTTGCTCTGAGAGAATAGATTATCCACCAATCATACCCATACACTAAATGTATACGAAACGTATACGCTGCACACATGTTATTACCTGCTAATTGTCGGCTGTTAGAGTACTCTTTTTATATGTTAATCGTCAGCACGATCAAGGAGGGTACTTTGACTGATGGATGAAAACAAAAGCGAGATCGCGCGTCTCAGGAACCAGATCGAAGCAGAGCATGTTGCTGCACAGAGAGGCTTGCAGGGGTTCGCAGTGGTATCCAGGCACGAGTTCATCACAACCTATATGAACAACATGGGACACTACCACCGGCAGTTAGCAGAGATTGTGGGAGAAGCCGAGGCAACTGACATTGTGGCTCAGGTATTTGGGATGGAACCTGGAGGAACGCGCGGATGATTGAGATCGAGATGACTGCTGCGTTATCCCCGGAGGTAGCTGCCATTCTCGCGCGGCACGGCTGCCAGGTGCTGGAGACAAGGCTGGTCTTTCCCGATGGCACCCAGCGCAAGCAAGCCTATCCCAGAACGTATGATGAACGTCATCTGCTCACCTTGCCCGATGGCTATGTCTGCATGGTGCAACATTTGCGATTGAGTGGACAATGCATTCTGTTCTACACTCCTGAGCCTGAGCAAGCATAAATAGCCTCGGTGCGAGTAGAGGGAGTCCCTCTTAACGGTCTCACCTACGCATCTTCCACGACAAACACCCTGTCGCCTGCTCGCACGCTGACCTCGCCCTGCTCACCTGTCAGGGTGGCGTAGAAGCCGCGCAGGCCGTTGTGGAGGAACTGGAGCGTGTCCTGCAGTTTGGCCGCCGGCAGCGGTGTGCCGGCGTTGGCGGCGAAGTGGGAGAACTCTACACACGGCGCGGCCACCTTCAGACGCGTGAGGTAGGCAAGCTGGCCGCTGGCAGCGGCCTGGATCGCTACGGCGCTCTCCAGGTCTGCCAGGGTCATGATAGAGTCTGTCTCCACCAGGATATTCTCGCCCGCGCAACCGTTCACCAGACGCTCACCGAAGCGCGCACGCATCGCCTGGTAGTGGCTGGTGAAGCCGATGGAGACACCGTTAGCGCCCCGGCTATTGCCTGACTGGGGATGCTCTACGTGGTGAATGTCCATGATAGAGCGTGCGTCGGCCGTTACCCCGATGACTCCTTTACTGCTCAAGCGCAGGCTCTGCACGACGAGCAGCGGCGTGGGATCGTAGTAGCCCACACCGTCGTGTTTATACTTGAGGCTGGCCGGCTGTACCTGAACCGATACGATACGCCCGATGGCGCGCATGTTTTCTGGCATTATCTTGGATCTCCATGTTTTCCTATAGCCTACATTCCCTATCGCGTAGGGATTCGGCTAGCCGAATCCCTACGCGATAGGGTCATCTTACCATGCCGTCGAGAGCGAATGGGGTCGTCTTACCATGTCGTCGAGGTTAGAACGCGTTAATCGGTTCCAGCTTCTCCAGGAGCAGTGGAATCAGGTCGCTCGCCAGGCCGGGTAGCGGGTCGGCGGTCACAAGATGGTAGTAGAGAGCGTTGAGAAACTGGCGTGTATTGTGCAGGATGCAGGTGTTGACATCGGACTCAATGGGGGGTGGAAAGCCTTCAAGGAGGCTTCCCACGTTGATCGGGTAGCCTTCTGGCTGGTTGGTGGTTAGACGTTCCAGCCAATAGCTGATGAAGGGCAGCGTGAGCAGGTCCTGGCTCAATAGCCACAACACAGCGCGTACCAGGCGTTGTTCTTCGTTATAGAGGTAGACATGCGCCACCGGGGGAGCAATCTTTGTGGCGAGCGCCTCCATCATCCGTTCCAGGTCCGCGACCTGCATGTAGCGATTGAGTCCCAGGACACCGAGCAGGTCGGCGCCATGGGCCACGGCATGGATCCAGCCGGGGCCGCCCGGCACATAGCCGCGCAAATCTTGCTCGGCCGGGTAGTATGTCAGGGCCTGCTCCAGCACCTGGCGCACCTCGCCCTCCTCCAGAAAGGGGTGCTCGATCTCGAAGTACAGAATCGTCGCCAGCGTGAGCGCCGAGAAAGAGCGCAGGAAGACATTGTCGGTCCCTCGTTCGCCCGGGCTGAGCGCCAGGTTCCGTGTCAACTCGGTGATCATCGCGCGCAATTCAGCAGGCGTATAGCATTCCTGGGAGATCCAGCGTTCAAGGATTGGATAGGCGAAGACACCTCGCACTTCAGCATCGGGCGATCCCAGGTCGGAGAGCAGTTCAGGCGTGAGAGACTGAACTGATCGATCCTGGGGAGGCGCATAATCGGCATCCACAATAGTTTGCCAGAGCATCTTGCTCGTCGTCGTCATTTTCACTCCAAAGATCATGATAGTTGATTAACGGCCCACCACGTTCCGCAACTGGTTCACCACCTGCTCCAACTGGGTCGCGGCATCGGCGGCCGAAGTGGCACCGGTCGCCAGTTGCTCGGTAACCTGGGTGGTGACTTTGAGGGCGGTCGCCAGCTTCTGATTGCTGATATCCTGATAATGAGCAGCGTTCTCGATATACTGCGCGGCATTGATGATTTCTCCCATCGCCTGCTGAACGGAGCGAGCATCGATTTCAGGCCAGCGCAGTACGACTTCGTTGGCGATATCCCTGAGCCGGTGAGCGGCAACGCTGGTGGCGCCGGTGTAGTATTGGACCGATTGCAGGCCTACCTGCGAAGAATCGACCACCCAGCGTTGTTCGGCGGCCGCTCCCTTCTGCTTGCTTGCCAGCGTATTGAGCGCCTCACTGTTCCTGCGCAGGTAATCGACCGAGTACAGGATGGGGCGCGTGAGCCGTCGCCC
>JALYTT010000604.1 GCA_030854145.1 Chloroflexota bacterium
GGCAGGTCCTTGGGCCTGGCAGGTCTCTCCCGCCCTCGCAAGCGAGGCCGCCCCCACGGATGCGGCAAGCCGGATCCCTACGCGGGTGGGGGGGCGACTCACGTGTCGAATGAACTTTGACAGAGCACTACGCGGATGTACCTGTGAAGAAGAAAGTGGTCTATAAGGTATGCGTTCGGTGAAGCCCTTCTGCTCTTATATTGCGCTTTTGTTGCTGTTGATGCTGAGTAGCTGTGGACAGCCAGGGGCTAAAACAGCGCCGCCGATCCCGTCGCCAGCCGCACAGCACACGCCCCCGGCAACAGTGCTCCCGAGCGCAAGTACGCAGGCGGTCCCTGTCCGCCTGCTCATTCCCGCCATCAAAGTCAATGCTCCCGTTGAGGATGTGGGCATCACTGTGAGCGGAGACCTGGCGGTCCCGAAACGCAGCCCCTGGGTCGATACCGGGTGGTACCAGGATGGTCCACGCCCCGGCGAACGCGGTAGCGCCGTCATCGATGGACACCTCGATCGTCCAGGCAGGCTCCCGGCGGTATTCTGGCACCTGCGCGACCTGCGTGTTGGCAACGATGTCTTCGTGATCGATGCCCAGGGGAGACGCTACCACTTCCGCGTCACAGGCGTCGTGCTCTACCTACCCCAGGAGGCCCCGCTTCAGCAGATCTTCGGCAACCAGAGCGGCAACTTTCTCAACTTGATTACCTGCGCGGGCGAATGGATTATCAGTCAGCAACAGACTCAATACCGGCTGGTCGTTTATACCTCTCTGGTGGGTAGGGATAGCATCTCTACCGTCGGCTCTGGATGAGCACGGTCAGCTATGCCTACTTTTCTTTGACCTCGCTGCGGTATTCTTTTAATAACTTCTGGACCTTGGGGTCTATCACAAACATACAATAAGGTTGGTAGCGATTGCTGTCATAGTAATCTTTGTGATAGTCTTCGGCCGGGTAGAAGTTGGTGAAAGGCACAATTTCAGTCACTACAGGCTTTTTATAGGCGCCTGATTTTTCTAACATTTCTTTCGACGCCAGGGCTGTGCGCTTCTGCTCATCATTGTGATAGAAAATGGCCGAGCGATATTGCGTGCCACTGTCGTTCCCCTGGCGGTTCAACGTAGTCGGATCATGCATATGCCAGAAAATCTCAAGCAGCTTCTCGTAGGAGATCACAGACGGGTCGTATGTAATCTGAATACCTTCGGCGGCGCCTGTCTTGCCCGAACAAACCGCTTGGTAGGAAGGATTGGCTACCTGCGATGCCGCGTATCCTGATACGACTGCTGTCACCCCTTTGAGCCTTTTGAACACTGCCTCTGTACACCAGAAGCATCCGCCAGCAATGGTGGCAGTATCAAACTGGGCCATGTCTTACCTCTTTTCCTCTGGCTGAAAGGCCAGAGCCACGGAATTGATACAGTAACGTAGCCCGGTGGTCTCTCTTGGACCATCATCGAAGACATGTCCCAGGTGCGCGCCGCAGTTGCGGCAGTCCACTTCCGTTCGCTTCATGAACAGCGAGCGGTCCTCGTGCAACTCGACATGTTGCCGGTTGACGGGATCATCAAAGCTGGGCCAGCCCGTTCCCGATTCAAACTTGGCATCCGAGGAGAACAGCGGTTGGCCGCAGGCCACACACTGGTACATGCCTTTCTCGTGGTTGTTGTACAATGCTCCACTAAAAGGGCGCTCCGTCCCCTTCTGGCGACAGACCTGGTACTGCTCAGGAGTTAGCTTTTCCTTCCAGTATGACTCAGGCTGATTTTTAAGATCGAGATCGCTCATGGTATTCTCCTTATATGAAAAAACTTATCAGTATACATTATCCTTCACCTACAAGAACAAGCCATGACTCAGAATTGTTCCCCGCATTTGTCTCTTCTATGTACGGGATAGCCTCTATCCTGAGTTGGTAGGGCTGGTGAAACAAGAACTATTCATAAGTGCATGTGGATGTCGTAGATGTGATTTCAATGAGGAGAGTCTGCGTAGAGGCGATGGCTTGCCCACCTGCTCCAACAAATTCGTTGACCAGGCGCTTTCGTCTATCGTAGGGACGCGCTATATCGCGTACGGGGAATGATGCCATCACCTTCAACGAATGTTTTGGAGCAGGTGGGCAAGCCACGCCCTACGGACGCGGCAGGTTCTAGCTTACCAGGTCCTCGGTGAACCAGACCCAGCCCTTGGAATCGACGAAGACGCCAACACCAACGCGGTGCAGTCTCGTGCTCGTCAGTTGGATGCGATGCCAGCCTGTCGGCGGCTCGTTGATCATGCCTTCCTGTATCTTATAGGTACCTTGCCAGGCTGTTGGGTAGGGACCCGCCAGGGCGATATTCTCGCCGCAGTCGCTGTAGCCGGCAAAGCCCTCATTGGCAATACGCGTACACTGGTTCTCTCCGTTTGGGCAGGTATGGCTGAAGCCGCAGTGAACCATGTTCCAGCTATGCAGGCGTGCGCCCCCTGAAAGCGTCGCGTTCCAGATAAACGGCGGCAGTCCCCGCACAGCCCGGTCGCGGTTCATTAGCAGGAAGATCTGTTGCGTCAACTGGATCTCTTCAGAGGTGAGGGGTGGAGGTGAACCATAGGGAGCAGGCCCTACCCCGGTTCGCTGGATATCGGTGGGAGCCGCGAGCGCCGGAATATGCGTATGCGTGGCCGGCGTTGTCGCAGGCGTCGGGGTGGCCGTCGCCAACTTGTGGGCGTTAATCGCAATGGAAACGGGGAGCATTGGCGGCTGTGTCGCACCCGGCGTGTTGCGCGCGAAAGACTGCGCTGGATGACTGCCCTGTTGCCCCTGCTGGGACCCGCATCCACTGAGAAGTATGATGATCAGTAGCCCAATAACATAGCAGGCTTTCTTACCCATGCGCCAGCGCTTCCTTACTCTAGGGTGACATCTATCTAACTATAAAAGTATAGTCCCGCGCAGCATCTCCCGGTCAAGCCAACGGCCTGATAGTACTAAGGAACTTTGACAGCCTGCTTTTCTCTGGTAACTAGTGAAGCGTTAAACCATCGACATCCTCAAGCCCATACTCTGTTCCTAATTCCTGGTTAATGACTTTTAATAGGGCAAGAGCTTTAAATCTATGTATTGAACCACTACCCTCGTCGGCTTTCTTTACAGTTTTATAATCAACTTCTGCGCGCTTCGCTAGATCAGAAACTGATAAGTTTGTTTCCTCTCTCATCTCTCGTAATGTTGCCATAAGCAGTATACGCTCCTCACTATTCACAAAATTTCTGTTAGTAGTGTGTCACGAAACGCCAGAAAATACAAGATAGGCAAAGGTAATTGATGACTCAGCATACCAAAAACGGATCTTGATCCAACTCACCAAAGAAGAAAGTCGTCATAGCCTGCCACGAGCTATCTATTTGGACAAAAGGGGGAAGTGTGCCAACTCGGGACCCGCTACGACCTCATCTCCCCCCAGACCCAGGGAAGAGATCGTGCAGCTTTTCTTTTCGCACCGGAAATGTATGATGGGCCTTTTCTATCGTAACTGTATATTGGGATTGATGCTTCGGGAGCTGTGCCAGTGCAAACCTTGTGGCCAGTTGCCCTGGCGCGGCCGGTCGTGTGCCAGGATTGCCGAAATGTGGCTTGTGATATGTCTCATTCATAAAACCTACCCTCCACTCTCCTACCAGACTAAATCCGTGAATATTGACTTATCTATCTAAGCAGGTAGCACTTACGCCAGCGCAATGCTACCAGCAGCCAGAAGAGCGTATTGCCGGCTATAGCAATGCCCAGACCCGTCATCCCTCCCAGGA
>JALYTT010000605.1 GCA_030854145.1 Chloroflexota bacterium
GATGCGGCTTGCCGCATCGGGGTGGCTGGGAGGAGGCCCACAGGCCCCCCAAGGGATGCCTGACCCGGATGCGGCAAGCCGATCCCTACGCGGGTTGGGGCCATCTCACCCGTGCCATGAACCTTGACAGAGCACTACGAAGAGGAGAGCACGCTGCCGTATGTGTAGTGGCGCCCCTCACGGGCCATGTTCCAACTACTTCCTACCCAGGCTCAGCGCTGACCACCGTGCGCCAATAGTCGAGGGTTCGCTGGAGCGCGACCTCGAAGGGCACAGATGGCTGCCAGTTGGTATCGGCGCGCAGGCGGGAGGTATCAGCCTCCAGCAATGGTACATCTACGGGTCGCAGGCGCGCGGGGTCCTCACGTAGTTGAATGGGGATTTTCGCGAAAGTCAGGAGCAGATCCAGAATGGCGCTGATTGAGCGCGCCTGACCTGAACCAATGTTGTATGCCTCGCCTGGCTGGCCCTGCTCAGCAACCGTCAGGTAGGCCGTTACAACATCCTCCACCGGCAGGAAGTCGCGCCGGGCCTGTAGGTTGCCTACGGATAGCACAGGCTCAGCCTTCCTGGCTTCGATCAACGCGATCTGGCGCGCAAAGTTGGCCACCACAAATGTGGCTGCCTGGCGCGGCCCGAAGTGATTAAATGGGCGCACACGCAGGATCGGTAGACCATAGGCCACAAAATACTGGTAGCCGTAGAGGTCCTGTGCTGCTTTTGAGACCGCATACGGGTTGGCGGGGCGAAACGGGCATTCCTCGCGAATGGGGTTATCTTCGGGGCGGACCATGCCGTATTGCTCGCCGGACCCTACGAGCACAATGCGCGGCATGAGGTGCGCGGAGCGCACAGCTTCGAGCACCTGGATGGCTCCCCCGGCATTGACCCTGAGCGTTTCGGCTGGGTCCTGCCAGGATGCCGCTACCGAGGACTGCGCGGCCAGGTGGATGATCAGGTCCGGCTGCGCGCGTGCCACTACCTGGTGCATGTCCTCTGCCTGCGCGATATCCGCCACCATAAGCTGTATATCGCGCATCGTGGGCGTGGGCATGGGAACGGTGGAGCGTCCGGTTACCCCAAACAACTCAGCGTGTGGATAGCGGATACGACAGAGTTCCAGCAGGTAGCCGCCCACAAAGCCTGTGCATCCTGTGATAAGGATGCGCGACGGGATCGACATGGCCATCAGGACACCTGCTGTAAATCGTTCTCTACCATCATGCGCACCAATTCCTCAAAGGTGACGCGCGGACGCCAACCCAAACGCTGGTGCGCTCTGGACGCGTCTCCGATCAACTGATCGACCTCGGCTGGCCGGAAGAGGTGAGAGTCGACCTCCACATAGCGTTGCCAATCGTCGATGCCCACGTGCGCGAAGGCCGTCGTCACAAAGTCGCGCACGCTGTGGGTCGTGCCGGTGGCAATCACATAGTCCTCCGGCGTCTCCTGTTGCAGCATGAGCCACATGGCCTCAACGTAGTCGCCTGCGAAGCCCCAATCGCGTTGCGCATCCATGTTGCCCAGCACCAGCTTCTCCTGCAAGCCTCGCTTGATGCGCGCCACGGCGCGCGAGATCTTGCGGGTCACAAATTCGTGGCCGCGGCGGGGTGACTCATGGTTGAACAATATGCCTGAGCAGGCAAACATATTGTGGCTCTCGCGAAAGTTCACCGTGATCCAATGACCGTAGAGCTTGGCCACGCCATAGGGACTGCGTGGGTAGAACGGCGTCTGCTCGTTCTGAGGCACTGTTTGCACCTTGCCAAACATCTCAGAGGTGCTCGCCTGGTAGAAGCGCACCGGCCAATCCGCCAGGCGCACGGCCTCCAGCATACGCGCAACGCTCAGCGCCGTGTATTCGCCTGTCGCGACCGGCTGCTTAAACGATGTGGTCACAAACGACATCGCCCCCAGGTTGTACACTTCATTCGCCCGCGATTGACGCAGCGCGTGAATCAGTGACAACTCGTCAAGGAGATCGGCGTCAATCAACTCGATGCGGTCGAGGAGGTGAAGGATGCGCTCGCTGTTAAATGTGCTGGTGCGCCGCACGATGCCGTAGACGCGATAGCCCTTCTCCAACAAGAATTCCGCCAGGTAACTGCCATCCTGTCCCGTGATGCCAGTAATCAATGCATTGGGCATATATCTCATCTACCTTTCAAAATAGTAGGAACCCGATTTATCGCGTCCGCCGCAATTTATTGCGCAAATCCGTTGTAAAGCGGTATATTGCAAAATATATTCTCTTATAACGTCACGCGCAATAAATTGCGGCGGACGCGATAAATCGGGTCCCTACGTAAGTGGAGGTGCCTTGCCAACGAGGGAATACCTCCGTTAAAACCCGTTATAACGTCGAAGGCACCGCGTTTATGGTGGCTTCCTCAGAGAAATCTGTCGCCCCCGTGTATAGCTTCTGATAGACAGCGAGCATCTTGCTTGCTGACTCGGACCAGGTATAGCGTTGGGCCTGTATGTAGCCCTTCTGACGTAGTTCCTCGCGCAGTCGCTCATCCCCTATGAGGCGCCTGATGGCGCCGGCTAGCGCCTGTGTATCATGGGGGTCAACGAGAATCGCTGCGTCGCCCGTGACCTCTGGCAGTGAGGACGTGTTTGATGTGATCACCGGGGCGCCGCACGCCATGGCCTCTAATGGCGGCATGCCGAAGCCCTCAAAAAACGAGGGGAAGGCAAATACATCGGCCAGGCTGTACAGTGCCACCAAGTCGGCATCGTTCACACGACCCAGGAAACGCACGCTGTCCTCCAGTTTGAGTTCCGTGACCACACGCCGCGTCTCTTCATAGAGCCAGCCCTGTCCGCCGGCCAGCGCCAGCATGGCCGGGCTTTCCTGGCTTTGCCGCGCTTCATGGAAGGCCTTGATGAGGCCTAGGTGGTTTTTGCGCGGCTCCAGCGTCCCAACACCGAGGATCAAAGGATGTTGCAGGTTAAACTTGCGCCGCGTGGCCTCTAAGAGAGCTGGATCGGTGACGCGTTGAAAGTGTGCTGCAACTCCACAGGGAATGACGGTTATCTTCTGCGGTGGCGCCTTATAGTATTCAATGAGCGCCTGCTTCGTGGCATGCGAAATAGCGGCCACCACATCGGCCGCGGCCACGGCTTCGGGCACCACTTTGTTGAGGTAGGCAGCCAATGAAGGCACGGCCGTCTCTGGATATTGCAGGAAAGCCAGGTCATACACGGTCACCACCTTGCGCACTCTACCCATGAGTGGCGGCAGCCCGAAGTCCAGGCCATGATAGATGTCTGCCGGACCCGTGAAGCCATTGGCATAGAGCGGCGCCCGCCAGCGATACCAAAGAATGTTGAGGTAGCGATCTGGAATATAGACGCTGCGACCCCGCACATTGCCGGCGCTAGGAAATGGATGCTCTTTTGAGGGGCGCCCGCTGGTAATCAGCGTGTATTTATTGCGCGTATCCTGTGCAAGCATGGCATCCACCAGGCTACGGACATACTGTCCCACCCCTGCTCCCTGCCTGATGCCTGCTGTATAGTCAAGTGCAATACGCATGAAAGTATCCTTACGATGCTTCTAGCTCAGATGCCTGGCTTCGATGAAGCAGGCACCCGTTAAGCTCCTGTCAAGTATATCAGGTTTACGGAATCCGTCAATTATGGCGGCCGGGTTGGAACATGGCGCCCGCGAGGAGCGCCACTCCACATAGAGCTATTGATTATCGGGGTACTTCCCCGTCCGCGTAGGGATGCGGCTTGCCGCATCCGTGTGCCGGCCTCGCGTGCGAGGGCGGGAG
>JALYTT010000144.1 GCA_030854145.1 Chloroflexota bacterium
CACCAATGCTCCCATACTTCCCATCGATAGCACAAAACCATACATGATGGGCTCTATTTTGAGATCACGGACCACATAGAGGACAACAATACTCATAAGAGCACTGTTGAAAAGGTTGATGGTCCCGTTGCATGCTGCAATCGACCAGAGGACACGATGATGGAGAACTGCCTTCAACCCCTCGCCGATCTCTTTGAAGACCGCCCGCTCCGTTTCAGCATGTTCTTTTCTCTGTTCCGGTTTCCTCATCCTGCAAAGAAAGAGGGCAGCGATGAGGAATGAGCAGGCATCAATCAGCATGGCGAGTGGAGCTGTAAGCCATTGGACAATCAAGCCAGCAAGTCCTGGACCTACGATCTGAGCAAATGCATGACTCGTCTCCAGTTTCCCATTTCCTTCAAGCAGATGCTCTTGTTCAAGGAGTGAGGGAAGATAGGCTTGATACGCAACCTCAAAAAAGACGCTCAAGCATCCACTGAAGAGGGCAATACCATAGAGATATTCCAGGTGCAACAGATGAAGGACTGCCATGAATGGGATGGTCCCGATACTCACCATCTGCCCAAGGCTTGTGATGATAAGCACAGGCCGACGTGGGAACCGATCAACGATCACCCCTGCAAACAGACTCAAAAACAGCATGGGGGCAAAAGCGAAAAAAGAGAGGACTCCCATTTGAATTGCTGTGGCGTGTAATGTGAGCGCAGCAACAATGGGGAGGGCAAATGCGGTTACTTGTGAGCCAAACGCAGAGATGGTTTCCCCTGTCCAGAATGTGAGAAAATCCGTGTGATGCCATAATCCGTGTGGCAAGCAAAAGCGCATCGAAAACTCCTTGAAAAGATGGAAACAACCATGAGATGAAAGAGATCACATCACGGCCTTCATGCACAAAAAAACCGTGGTCGGGGAAAACGTCACCCACGGCTTCTCTCTTTTCAAGATATTTTCGCTCAGAGGCTCTCGAAAAAGGGCAGAGTGCGGCTGTGGGCGACGGCACGGTTATCGATCTGACATGATGTGCCATATCCCCACAGGGTTGAATGGTCTGTGGTTCGTGTCATACGACCCAAGGCGTTCCTCCTTCTGGATATTTTGTGGAGAGAAAAAGATGCCTGTAAAAGATAGCATACTGCTTATGTTTTTGTCAAAGTGCATTTGTTTGGCGGTCTGGCAATATGCCCATTCTTTTTTACCCTCTTGTACGACACAGGGCTGCCAGCAGCGAATAGGCATTCTGCTCAGCTTTCACTGTGGCTTGCCTGACGCTCCTGGTGGCACAAAAAGGATGGTTGTGACGACGATTTAGTGATACACTCTTAATGAGAAGAGGCCAGTGAAAACACACACGCCCGAAGAAAGGGAGAACGCTATGTCAGACCTCGCACCTGTGCAGGGACTCCACCATATCAGTATTGTATGTACAAACGCGCAGCGGACCGTTGACTTCTACACCGGGGTCCTGGGTCTGCGCTTCGTCAAGAAGACGGTCAACTTTGATGATCCTGAAAGCTACCACCTCTACTTCGGCGATGAGGTCGGCCATCCTGGTTCCGCCATCACGTTCTTCGAGTGGCCCGGCGCGGCCAGGGGGCATCCGGGTATCGGCGGCACACATCATGTGGCCTTGATTATCCCCGACTACCAGGGCCTGTTGAAGTGGAAACGCCGCCTGAATGATCTGGGTATGCCGGTTGATGGGCCGCTGGATAGGCACTACTTTCGGAGCATCTACTTCAATGATCCCGATGGCACGATCCTGGAGATCGCCACACAGGGACCGGGCTGGACCATCGATGAAGCTAGCGATGCCCTTGGCACGACTTTCAAGGAACCACCGGCCCAGATGCTCATCGATAATCGGGACGAGGCGCGCATTCAGGCTGAGACGTGGCCAGAACCCGTGCCTGAGATCACGAGCGACATGGCGCTCAAGCATGGCATGCATCACATCACTGCGATTGCTACCGATATCGAGCGCACACATGCATTCCTGAGCGACCTGCTCGGTCTGCGGCGCGTCAAGATGACCTCGAACTTCGATGATCCCACGTCTGCCCACTGGTACTGGGGCGTCGGCGCTGGCCGCCCCGGCACGCTTATCACATACTTTGAGAACAAGCACAATCGCTGGGGCCGCATGCAGATGGGCGCCGGCCAGACCCACCACTATGCCTTCGCGGTACCCGACGAAGAGGCGCAACTGGCATGGCGCGAGCGACTGGTGCAGGCCGGCCTACGCGTAACACCTGTGCTTGACCGTATCTACTTCAAGAGTATCTACACCAACGACCCCGACGGGCATATCGTCGAACTGGCCACCGCGGGTCCGGGCTTTGCCATCGACGAGTCGGTCAGCGAACTGGGCCAGCACCTGAAGCTACCCCCCTGGCTGGAGAAGAATCGCGCGGTACTGGAACATAGCCTGCGCCCCATCACGGTAGCAGGAAGCGGTCTGAGGGAGGAGAAAGCATGAGCGAAGAATTTCTGCCGTCCGGTGCAGTGAGCGGACCACATCAAAACCAGCCGATCCTGCTGGTCGGCGAGCCACTCGCTACGACGCGAGCCGCCCTGGTGCTGCTGCATGGCCGTGGCGCGTCGGCCGAGGATATCCTGACGCTCGTTCCAGAGTTGGAGCCGCAGGGCTTCACCTGTATCGCGCCACAGGCAGCCCAGAGTACCTGGTATCCGAACAGCTTCCTCGCTCCCCTGGAGAGCAACGAGCCGTGGCTCTCGTCGGCACTCTCGGTCATTGACGCTGTGCTGGCGCAGGTACAGGCGGCGGGTATTCCCGCCGAGCGCACGATACTGCTGGGTTTCTCGCAGGGGGCCTGTCTCGCGCTCACATACGCAGTGCGCCACGCGCAACGCTATGGTGGCGTGGTGGGCCTGAGTGGCGGCCTGATCGGTCCCGGTGTAGGGGGGTACGATTATGCAGGCTCGTTGGCAGGAACGACGGTCTTCCTCGGATGCAGCGACGTTGACCCCCATATCCCCAAAGAACGCGTCCAGCTCTCCGCCAAGATTTTAGAGCAACTTGGAGGAGTGGTGACGGCGCGGCTCTACCCACGTATGGGGCATACGATAAACCAGGATGAGCTAGAAGCGGTCAAGGCGATGATGGTAGAGCAATAGATCAACTAGCGAGGGGTAGTCGCCTGTTCAAGAAACGTGAGACGAGCCAGAGCCTCCTGCCGCGTATGGCCACACATTTCTTCAGAAGGCCGTAAGGTGTTGCACACTGCCGGCCGCTCTGGCCTGCCATAAAGCTGGCAGCGATTATGCTTCGTCAGGTGAATACAGCGCACGCCAGCGGGCTTACCAGCGGGCATGCCGGGGATAGCCGATGAAATCGATGGAGCGATACAGCACGCCCCGCACCCGGTTCGACAGTTCATGCGCTCTACTCCTGTGTGAACTCCTGAGAGGATTTCTTCTCGGGTGAGCCATTTCCCATCGCTCGCTGCCAGACTTGTTCTTGTGCGCTCCTCTGTCTCTGTCTCCTTCTGCTCCAGAGATAGATTGCTCCCGTAGTGACGCCAATGAGGAAGATCAGGCTTCCCCACCATGCCGCAGGGTCGCCGATCAGATGAATCAGGAGCGCGTGCGCGACAACGAAGAGGAGCACGAGCGCGAGTATGGTCAGGAGAACTGCAAAGCAGCCCCAATTTTTCAGTCCGCCAGCCTCGATAAACTTCGCATCTGCTTCCATGTTTCGCGGCTCGTACATACGCCCTCTCTCTTATTGACCTTCTCAACCGTTATAACATATAGTTATAACACATAGAAGATTGCTTTTACCAGGATTCGGACAACTGTTTCACAAGCGTCACCGTCATTTCTCTGACTGTATGAAGAAACTGCTGCGCAGATTTGTTAGGTGGTCCAATTCGTCGATAGACCAGCGCAAAGATGAATGTTTCAGCGACATCAGCAATAGGCAAGAGCCGAAGACTATCCTCCCTCTGAGAGCGCCAGAGTAATGCAGGTGGGATGAGTGTGACTCCAGATCCCAGCTTCACCAATTCCTTGAGTGCTTCGACCGAGGCAATTTCGATCACTGGCCGTACGTTGATGCCCCGTTGTAGAAACAGACGGTCGAGCACTTGTCTCAGTCGAGCTTCTTTGTCTAAGAAAATAAGCGGCTCCGAAACAATCCGTGCCAGGGTCAGATCTTCAAGAGCGCAGTGTGTAAGTGGATGGTGAGGAGGCACCAGGAGCTGGAGGGGTTGACGAAAGAGTTCTTTGATGACAACCACATCCGAGTGCATAGCAGGATCATAGATAAAGCCGAGATCAACGACCTCTCGTTCGACCAGAGCAATCACTTCATCGCTCCGATGAACATGCACTGTTAGATGAATGTCAGGAAACTGCTGGCGAAATGAAGCCAATAGAGAGGGTAATACTGCTGCTGCAAGGGAAGGGTTACATCCAATAGTAAGGAGGCCGCTCTGTCCCTGTTGCCAGCGTAAGAGTTCCTGCTGTCCTTGTTGCAGAATTTCAGTGGCTTGTTTCGCATATTCAGTCAATGCCTGCCCGGCAGGGGTTAACCGCACACGTTGTTTCTCGCGTTTGAAGAGGGTCACGCCAAGTTCTTGCTCAAGCAGAACAATCTGGCGGCTAAGTGCTGGTTGCGTTACGAAGCAGAGATCGGCCGCTTTCCGAAAATTTTGAGTATGGGCAGCCGCTAAGAAGTAGTTGAGTTGGCGCAGTTCCATCCTATCTCCCTTAGCATAATGTCCAGTTGATGTTGTCTCGTTATCATCTACAAGAGAAAAAAGCATTAGACATATCACCTTCCTCTCATTATACTTCGTAGTAAGGCCACGCGGGAGCATCAATGTCCTATTCAGTCAACCTTTATTTCACAGGGAGAAGAACATATGTCAGAGACCAACCAGTATGACACCCTTCAACAGGCCCAGGAGAGAGAGCATAGACTTCTCGTTCAGCAGCGTTTTGGCGCGACAGCTCAGGCGTATGCAAGTAGCACTGTTCATTCTCAGGGTCCAGACTTGGATTGGATTGTCGAAGCAGCCGCACTTACCGGGAAAGAGTTGGTAGTAGATGTTGCAACGGGAACAGGGTTCACTGCATTTGCCCTCGCCCCCTATGCTCACGAGGTTGTGGGCATTGATATTACCATGCCCATGCTTGAAGCTGCTCAACGACTGGCTACTGAACGCCAGCTAACGAACGTCCGTTTCCAGCAAGGGGATGCTCTGGCGCTTCCCTTTTCTAGCAGCAGCGTTGATCTCGTAGCTTGCCGCCATTCTGCTCACCATTTTTCAAAGATTTCCCATGCTGTTCAGGAGTGGGCGCGTGTGCTTAAACCTGGAGGGAAGCTTCTTCTTGCTGACTCGATCTCCCCAGAAGAGCCAGAGCTGGACATTTTCCTCAATGAGATCGAGGTGCTCCGGGATCCTTCCCACATCCATAACTATCGGATCTCAGAGTGGCTTACGCTGCTCGGTGAGGGAGGATTGACAGCAAGCGTGCTGCGGGAATGGGGCATTCCTCTGGATATACGGTCCTGGACACAACGTATGCAAACACCGGCAGAGGATGTTGAGAGAATCATTCAATATTGTGCTAATGCTTCACCGGTAGAGCAAGAGCGATTTCACATTGAGCAGCTTGATGGCCTGTTTTCGTTTATGCTTCCAGCAGCTCTGTTTGTTGGAGTTAAGTCGGCCTGAATGTTCCTTTAACAGAAATTTATCTCTGATTTAACAAAAATAAGCTATAATTAGAGGGTCTTCAGGAATTTTCTTGAAGGCTGTGTACCCTCTAGGCAAATACCGGCACTTTCCCATCTTTTCTCATTGGCTGCTTCAACTGAGAAAAACTTGCTCATTGGGTTCATTCGATGAAGGAGCATTGATCTATGAAGAAACGTTGGCGCCTGATTGCGTCAATAGGAGCGGTAGCGGTTGTGTTGTTCGGGGCCACGCTTGGCCTGGCTAGCAGGGTTTCTGCGTCCAGTACACAGGCCACCGATCAGCGGTCCAGCACGACCACTCCTATTCAACACCTGGTAGTCATTTTCCAGGAAAATGTTTCATTTGATCACTATTTTGGCACCTATCCCTATGCCACCAACCCCGCAGGTGAGCCAGCTTTCAAGGCCAGATCAAACACACCAACGGTCAATGGACTCTCTCCTGCATTGCTGACAAATAATCCCAACGCGGCCAATCCACAGCGGCTTGATCGCTCGATGCCCATTACGTGTGATCAAGATCACGCGTATACTGATGAGCAGAAGGCCTATGATCGCGGACTCGTCGATCAATTTGTGCAGTCTGCTTCAGGGAGTCACTGCACGGATAAATCCATTGTCATGGATTATTATGATGGCAATACCGTCACGGGCCTGTGGAACTATGCTCAGCACTTTGCCATGAGCGACAATTCCTTTGGGACCACCTTTGGTCCTTCGACACCCGGCGCGATAAACCTGGCTTCTGGTCAGACGCATGGCGCCACGCCTGCGAACTTTGGATATCCGGGCTATCCGGTGACTTCCAATGGCACTTTATTGAACGATGCCGATCCAGCCTATGATGATTGCTCTGCCAATGGCACCACCATAGCTATGTCTAGTCAGAACGCGGGCGATCTACTCAATGCGCAGCATGTTACCTGGGGCTGGTTTGAGGGTGGTTTCGCGCCTTCATCTACCGTCAATGGCAAAGCGGTGTGTGCCACCACCCATACCAACGTCGGTGGCACCGTTGTGACGGACTATATCCCCCACCACCAGCCATTCCAGTACTACCAGTCCACCGCCAATCCCCATCACCTGCCGCCGTCGTCGCTCAAGATGATCGGGAAAAGCGACCAGGCGAATCACCAGTACGACCTGCAATACTTCTGGTCGGCCATAAAAGAGGGGCAGATGCCTGCGGTCAGCTTCCTCAAAGCGCCTGCCTACCAGGATGGGCACGCTGGCTATTCTGACCCGCTCGACGAGCAAACATTCGTGGTCAACACCATCAATAAGCTGCAAAAAACTCGCGAGTGGAAGAACACGGCCGTCGTCATTGCCTACGATGACTCCGATGGCTGGTACGATCATGTCCTCGGTCCCATCGTGAGCCAGTCGAATGATCCCAATGATGCCCTGACCGGTCCCGGCTCATGCGGGACCGCCAAAGCTGGCGCCTATCAGGGCCGTTGTGGCTATGGTCCTCGTCTGCCATTGCTGGTGATTTCGCCCTTTGCGAAAGATAACTTCGTCGATCACTCCGTCACAGACCAGACTTCCATCCTGCGCTTTATTGAAGACAATTGGAAGCTGAGCAGAATTGGCGATCAGTCCTTTGACGCGCTGGCGGGAACACTGAACAATATGTTCAATTTCCATGACCGAGATGGCAGAAATCTGTACCTGAATCCCACCACAGGTGAGCCTACAAGTAACTGAGTTGAGCTTTCTGATGCGTGTTCTCTGCTAAGAGGCACCGCATCAGTGAGCGACTGGGAGCAGGGTGTGAGTATCATCAGAACAGCAATGAGTTCCGCTGATACTCACATCCTGTTCAGTTTTAGGCACCGTCAGAAAAAACATTGATCGAGCTTCTACTCCTAACTGTTCATTGGAATAGCCGTCTCTTGAGCGTTCACACTTCCTACAAAGGCACAGTCGCTGTAAAGAGGACACACGTTGCATGCAGGCCGTTGGGCATGACAGATCTGCCGTCCATGGCGGATAAGATTGACATGCAGTGGATAGACCCATTCAGGCGGCGTCACTTTTGCAAACAGGGTGTGAGCCGCATCAGCACTGACTTTCGGACCTATTAATCCTAAACGTCGCGCTGTTCTCCATACGTGTGTATCAATGGGAAAAGCAGGCCGGTCAAGGTGAAACATCAGAACGCAGGCGGATGTCTTCGGCCCAACTCCCGGCAGTTGACGCAGATAGCGCCAGGCCTCCTCTGTTGTACGCCTGGCAAGTTCAGCATACAGATATTCTGCAAGTGTTTTTGTTTCTCCCCGTTCCTGTTGCTGCTCTGTGAGCGTATGTAAGACATCCTGAATACGCACTGATTTAATATTAGCCAATCCGCCACATTTGATAGCCTCGGCAACCTTATTGGTCGCGGCATCCCGCACCGCTTCCCAGGTAGGAAACATCGTCACCAACTGTTGGTAGGCACGTCCCGAATTGATATCTGAGGTATGTTGCGAGAGGATGGTAGCGATTAGCCCTCCAAGTGGATCGTTGTCAGGTTCGTTCTTTGGTTCACCATACGTCGCAATAAGTTTTTCATACACCCGCGCCAGGTGCAACGTTGGTATAAGCGATGTTGGCATGGCCCTTTTCCTATCACATGGTTTTATGGTATGTAAGTATTCTATAGCAATCAGGGAATTTGTGGAACTGGTCATGTAGCCTCCAGATCAGGAAAGCCGATGAATGTTTCCCTGATATGGAGGCTTCTTGCTCCACTTTTTTATCTCTGGCTACAATCTCGTTGTCCCATAGACCCGGAAAGGCTTACAGTTTTTGCGGAGCCAACCAATAGCCCATAGCGTGTAGGATAGCACTCACGCTCTCAAATTTCGGATGACCGTCCTCCGAGAGTGCTTTTTGCACCCCCTTACGACTCAGACCAGAAGTTTCTGCAATGCCGCTTACGCCCTTGACACGACTAATAACGCGTAAGGAAGAAAGCAGTGTAGCAATATCTCTGTCTTGAGCGTATTCTTCAAAAAGTTCGGTGATGAAAACATCAATCTCATCAGGATGGTTGCGGAGGTACTCCTCCGTAATATCATCAATAGTTCTGTAATCTCTCATGTTTTCTCCACTATCCTGAATGCAGCTTATCCCAATGAAGAGGGACATCAGCAACTCGACAAATTGACGAGTTCAAGCTCACGTTTTTATACTCTCCAGTGAGACAAACTGCATTTTGATAAGTAGTCAATCGAAGGATGATATGAAGAGCGTATGGAGGAGATTGACTCGTGTTCATTTGTGAAACCCTTTCTTGGCAACCAAACACAGATATAAATTTGCCAGGGATCCTTCACAATAGTTTTTCACGGTTTTTGTACTCCTTCCAGTAGTCTTTTGCCCGTTGAATATCATTTTTCTGACTATCTTTATCACCACCCAGTAGGATAACTATTTTATGCTTGTATTCCCCTAAATAAACCCTATAACCAGGACCGAAGAAAATCCGCAACTCACTTACTCCTTCTCCAAGTAGCTTGTAGTCCCCATATATACCTTGTTTTAGTTTTTGCATACGCCTCAAAATGCATCTACGTCCTTCGGAACCTCGTAAACCATTAAGCCATTCGGAGAACGGTTCTCTATTGTTACTATCGATGTAAATGATAACCTCTCTAGGGCTAACCGTATCTGTCACACTAGATTCTCCTAACACTTCTATCACCGCGAACCACAGTACGCATCTACATAGATTATATCATGGCGAACCACAGTACGCAACCTTCCCAGAATATAGAGAATGACTTTTTATTCTTTGAGAGTCTTTGGTAATCTTGCGCTAAAGTGTTAGTGCTCTCATAAATGCTTGCTAGAAGCCAGCTTATTAGGTGACATCTTGCGTCTATCACCGGTGTTAGCGAAAGAGGCGAGAGATTGCTCTTTGTGATGTTTGGAATTATGTGCTAAAATATGCTTTAGTAGAAGATAGGGTAGCCGCCTGCCGATAGGAATTGATACAAACTTATCTTCATAAGAAGTCATTCGGATGATGAAGGTCTTGCCTTCTCACGCCGTTCCCGTTAGGGCTTGTTAATATCACAAATTAAGAAAAACACCTCACCCTATAGATCGAAGTGGGGTGTTTTTTTTCGTAAACGGAGCGTACTATTATAAACCTCTGCCGTTTAAAGCATCCGAAAGGAGCATCAACACCATGATTGATTTGCGCAGCGACACCGTGACCCAGCCGACGCCAGCCATGCGTGAGGCCATGTACCATGCCGAGGTGGGCGATGACGTGTACGGGGAGGACCCCAGCATTAACCGGCTGCAAGAGATGGCGGCTGCGCTGCTGGGGAAGGAGGCCGGACTTTTTGTGGCCAGCGGCACCATGGGCAATACAGCGGCGGTGCTCTCGCATGCCGGGCGCGGGCAGTCGATCATCGTGGGAGACCAGTCGCATATCTACCGCTACGAGGTCGGCGGGGCCTCAACGCTCGGTGGGGTCCCCATGTGGGTGATCCCGACCGGAGAAGATGGCATGCTGGATCTGAAAAGGGTCGAGCTGGGCATCTCGGATGGCAGCGACGAGCATAGCGCGCCGACCGCGCTGCTGTGCATCGAGAACACACATAACCGCTGTGGGGGCAGCGTGCTGAACGTGGAGCAGATCACGAGCTTGAGCAACCTGGCACACGCGCACGGCGTCGCGGTTCACATTGATGGCGCGCGTATCTTCAACGCCGCCGTCGCGCTGGGCGTGCCTGTGAGCGAACTGGCGCGTCCCGTGGACTCCCTGACCTTCTGCCTCTCGAAGGGACTGAGCGCGCCCGTCGGCTCGGTGCTGGTTGGCAGCAAGGCATTTATTCATAAGGCGCGCGGCATACGCAAGGTGTTGGGCGGCGGGATGCGGCAGGGGGGTATTCTGGCGGCTGCCGGCATCGTCGCCCTGGAGCAGATGATAGAGCGCCTGGCGGAGGACCACGAGCACTGCAAGCGGCTGGCATACGGGCTGGCGGACTTCCCCCAGATCGATATCGAGCCGGAGCGTGTCGTCACCAATATCGTGATGTTCTCGGTACACAACGCGCAGCAGGAGAGGGTCAGTGAGGCCGAGACCACCCACTTCATGGCCAAAGCGCAGGAGAACGGCGTGCTGCTGGGGTCAATGGGCGAGGGCAGGATACGCGCCGTCACGCATTATGGGATCGCGGCCGGCGATATCGACAGGGCCCTGGCGGGCATGCGGCGCGCACTGATCGATACGCAGGGGGCTTAAATATGACTTTCGACATAGGCGGTCATGCCTCGAAGATAGGCCATTGGAGAGATGCACAGACCCATAGCTGTGGCTTATAATGGGGACATACAACGTTCTCATGCATTCAATCATGGATAGGAGATAAGCATCATGGACTATCGACAGCAGAGATGGGCCTACCGCCAGCAGAGGCGGGCAAATAGACGCTACCACCAGCACCCCCTGGGCAGACTTGGCGGAGGCTTCTTTTTCATCGCCCTGGCAATCGCGTTTTTCGCCTCAAGCCAGCATCATGGGGGGTGGTTTGTCCCTATTCTCTTCATAGGATTGGCATTTAGCGGGCTGTTCGGCTCAATGAGTTCTTTCAATCGTTGGGGCATCTATGGGGGGTTCCACAGTTTTTTCTGGCTGCTAGCACTGGCCCTCGTCATTTTAACAGGCTCCTGGATCTGGTTTCTGGTCGCGATTGGATTCTCGATCATTCTGGGTGCGCTGATCAGGCCAATCATGGCAGGGATGCTCGGCGCTGGTATGCTGGGTGCGACCGGGATGATGAATAATCAACAACCATACCAGCAACCGGAGCAGCAACCCTATCAACCACCGTATCAGCCAGAGCAAACATCCTACCAACCATATCAGGAAGGCTACCAGCCTCCGGCGCAGCAGCCTGTAGAGACCTATCAAGAGGGGGGACAGCCACGCCAGTATGTCCAACCGGAGTATGAAGAGCCACAGGTGCAGTACCCACAGGAGAACCGCCAGGAGTTACCGCCACAACAACAGTAGAAACTGAAGTATTGACAGGCAGCCTCAGAGCGGGATAAGATCAAGCGAGACAAGGCATAACATTGATCGACCTTCAGAGAGGAGCAGCCTGACATGGCATTGACGAACTTCGATGGGGCAGTGGCAGTCATTACCGGAGGAGCCAGCGGCATCGGCCTGGCGACGGCCCGCGCACTGCACAGCCGGGGAGCGCATATTGTGCTTGCAGATATCAACGACGCGGGACTGCGACGGGCGGAGGAGCAGATACGCAGCGGGGCGGCAGAAGTGGGCGGGCGTGTACACATCGTACCCACAGATGTGACAGACGAGGCGCAGGTACAGGCATTGATGCGACAGGCAGTGGAGACATGCGGGCGCATCGACCTAGTGGTCACAAGCGCCGGCATAGGGACTGGCGGCCCCATCGACACGTTTCCCGCCAGCCAGATGCAGCGCATCTTGAATATCAACTTCATGGGTACCTATCACTGCGTCCAGGCCGCGCTGCCGACCATGCGCCAGCAACAGAGCGGCCATTTTGTATTTCTGAGTTCTATGGCCGGTAAACTGGGCGCGCCTATGCTCACCGCCTACTGCGCCAGCAAGTGGGCGGTGCGCGGTTTCTCCATCGCGCTGCGCGCAGAGCTGCACGGCTCCGGCATCGGCGCCACCACGGTCTACCCGTCCTGGGTGGATACACCGATGCTCCAGCAGGAATTGGAGATCGCCGCGCAGGTGCTCAACATCCAGATCATGCTGACAGCCGAGCAGGTGGCAGACGAGATCTTGCAGGCTGTCGTCGAGGATAAACGCGACCTGACATTAGCGCCCAATCCCGACATCGCCCTGATGCTCCAGCTCATGAAAGATAACCCGGATCAGGCAGAGCAACTCGCCGGCGAGGCCTTTCAACAGCAGGTCGCGAAGCTTTCAGGTCAACAGGCATAGTAGGAAGGAAGAGATAGAGGCCATCCTGGCTCTCTACCTCTTCCTTCTAACAGCATACTGTATAACTGCGCAGGCCACGATCAGCCCAATAATGAAGCACCTTAGCTCTTATGGCTTTACTTTGATATCGACTATTTGTGAGTATACCACTTCAGGCAGATTGATTATGAGACAGCGCTGCTCAGGATCATAGTGCCAGGCGGTAGAAACATCCCCGGTGTGAACGGATTCTGGAGCAGCGGCAACTTCACGCAGTTCAAGCTGGATGTGCTGGCGCGTAGGCGTAAACGTCCCCTGCTGTGTACCGAGAACCACGCGAATATAGCCATCTTCCCCTTGACAAGTGATAGTGCGCCGGGCATAGACCCCTTTCAACTGCTCATAACCATCTCCCGCGTCTTCGTAGAACGTTGCTGTCCCGCTTCCCTCACATGGATAGAAAAGAAACGTCAACGGATCAGCATCGTGCTGGCCCACATAACTCATAGCTGGGGCAAGCGGCAACGCCGTGTTTGCCCGCACGTAAACGGCTGGCTGGCCAAGAGGAGCATAGGCCAGGATATGAGCCGGACCATCCACGCGCTCTCCCGTCCAGAAATGGAACCAGGTCCCCGAGGGAATATAGACGTGACGATATTCCGTTCCCGGACGCAGAATGGGCGCCACAAGCAGGGCATCGCCGCACAAAAACTGATCATCCAGCGTATAGGTCGTGGTATCTTCTGGATAGGCCCAGAACAACGGACGTAGAATTGGCGCTCCCGTGCGATGGCACTCCTCAAAGAGCGAGTACAGATACAGGATCAGGCGCTGGCGCA
>JALYTT010000606.1 GCA_030854145.1 Chloroflexota bacterium
CGTGATGCCATTGGGTAACAGGCGGGCTTGTAAACGGCGCCCCTACCTCTCCTGCGTCCCATATCACTTCCTTTTGGGCAAAGAAACGCCTGCGGGTGTTCATCTCATTATTTGTGATAACACCCACAGGCGTTTGTCCTACCTACCACAGGCCAGGGCTGTCGTTATGCAGGCCCTGGGCCGGAGATCTTTAGAAGGTGGTTGGGGGCAGATCGGTTGGCGGCAGGTCTGTCAGGGGGTCATCTGAGCGCACTACCTCGACAGTGACCTTCGAGACCAGGGCGCCGATGGCGCCGATGGCAGCCCACATGGGAGCGGTGAAAACGCCTACGATACCACCCACCAGGCCGACGGCCAGGGGGATCTCAATCAGGGTGCGGCCGTCCTGCTTGATGATCAGACGACGGACGTTGCCCTCGTGGATCAGTTCTTTGACACGGGCCACAAGCTGCTCGCCCATGACCTGCAAGTCTTCCTGGTAGCCAGGTTTCTGCTGCATATTGGTTGGATCTGATGCCATACATATTCTCCTTTTTCTTAGATGGTATGTTATTTACAACCCTGCTTGTGACGTGCTATGCTCTGGTTGCAATTTGTGTAGCCGTGTGCTACTTACACTATGTATACGGATGGACCCGGTAATTAGTTGGAGCAGAGGGGACGATTATGGCCTATTTTCTCGCTAAAACGGACCCCGCGACGTACTCCCTTGACCAGTTGGAGCAGGAGAAGAAGACTGTCTGGGACGGCGTGCGCAATGCCCTGGCGCTGCGCGCGATTCAAGCTATGCGCCCTGGCGACGAGGTACTCATCTATCATAGTATGAAGGAGGCCGCTATCGTTGGCCTGGCGCGGGTAATCTCTGAGCCACATCCCTACCCCGACGACAGCAAGAGTTGGGTCGTCGATATAGAGTTTGTGCGCCGGCTCGCGCCACCAGTCACGCTGCGTGAGATCAAAGCCTGTCACCTGTTCGACGATTGGCTCCTGGTTCGCCAGGGCCGCCTCTCGACGATGAGCGTGCCTGATGCGTTCGTGGCCTGGCTCAAGGAAAAGAAAATATTGTGAGAATTTGCCTCTCCGTCGAGTCGGGCGATTGCGTTGTGATACACTGCTCTTATCAACGTTTTGAGACAGTAGCCATAGCTTTCTTTCTTGCTTCCCTATGTTATGTGTCGTTACGTCAGTTTGTGCTATTTCGTATGAGAAAAGAGGTATTTCCCATGACTCCTTCCCGCGCTCAACTCATTGCAACGCTCCAACAAACTCACCCGACGCTTCTCCGCTTGACATCCACCCTCTCAGATCGGGCCCTCGATTTCCGGCCAGCAACCGGCGACTGGAGCATCCGTGAAATCCTTGCTCATCTGGTTGACGATGAAATGTACGTGATGCGAACGCGTCTTGAGCGCATGGTCAAGGAAGATCATCCTTCCCTTGCTCCACACGACGAGAAGCGGTGGTACGCGAGCCGCAATACAACCCGCGACCACGTGACCGAACTGCTGAGCGACTTCGACCTGCAACGTGCTGCAAGCCTGGGTATCATCACCATGTTGCGCGAGTCGGATTGGGCACGCGAAGGATACCAACCTGAATACGGCGTTTTTACCGCTGAGGAGTGGCTCACGCAATGGGTGGCCCATGATAGCACCCATTTGCGGCAGATTGAAAGCATCGTAGAGGCCTACCAGACCCACTCTGCTGGTGAGTAAAGCCGCATTGCACGCCATTTTCTGCCGTCAATCTCTTGTTTTGAAAGCGAGAACCAACTATATGGACAACCAGGCGCTATGGTATGTTGGAGGAGAGTGGGTCCATCCTGATGAGGCCAGGCTTTCGATCAACGATCTTGCCGTGTTGCGCGGGTACAGCGTATTTGAGGCGCTGCGCACCTACAATCGCCGTCCGTTTCACCTGGATGAACACCTGGCACGCCTCTATCGCTCTGCCGAAGTCATCGATCTGGAGGTACCCTACGCGCGCGCGGAGATCGCGGCCGTTGTGCGTGAAGTCATCGCGCGCAATGCCTACATCCATGCCGCCATTCGCATCCTGGTCACCGGCGGCGAGAGCGCGGATGGCATCACCCCTGCTCGCAAACCGCTGCTCGCCGTCCTCATCACCCCGCTTGGCGAGCGCGATATGCAGAGCTTCGCACAGGGATACCGCGTGATCACCACCCACCTGACCCGTGAAGCGCCGGAGGCCAAGACGACGAGCTATACGTCCGCTATCCGCGCGCTGAAGGAGGCCCAACGGCGCGGCGCGGTGGACGCGCTTTTTGTCGACGCGCAGGAGCATGTACTGGAGGCGACGCGCAGCAATTTCTTTGTGTTTCGCGGCGATACGCTGGTGACGCCGCGCGCCGGCATATTGCTGGGCATCACGCGCCATGTCGTGCTGGAACTGGCGCGCGGCCGCTTTGCCATCGAAGAACGCCCCATCCTCCTGAGCGAATTGCCGCAGGTCGATGAGGCCTTCATGTGCGCATCGTCCCGAGAGATTATGCCCGTCGTGCAGATCGACGACTTGCCGATCGGGAACGGCACGCCAGGGCCGCGCACCTCCGAACTGGAACAGCGTTTTATCGCGCTGATCGAGCGTGGGGATTTCTGATGGTCCTATTGCTCTGGCACGGTTCAATCAACGGGTGAGATATGTCGGCCTTGGAACAGGGCCGACACCTTGCTCCTTTATATAGTGTCTACAAAGCCTCTCGTCTCGCTTCCCCGGCCGGGATGTTCAGGATGGTATATTCTCTCTGGCGAATGTAGACCTCGACCAGATGTGTGGCATCGGGCAGCGTGATGCTGTGCCGCTCGTCACGCCCACTGAGACTTGCTCCCCGCCGTGTGCCTTCAGGAGAGCGAACCCGCAGAAACTTCCCCTGGTCTTCTACAATGCAGCCGTGCTGTTCTAGAAACGTAGTAAAGAGCGTCTTGCGTTCCTCGTCGATGCGTGTTGTGACCACCAGCGGCTGTCGTTCATCTGCCATCGCTGTCCTCCTCTGGCGTGCCGAAAACCTGGGCTACCATCTGGATAGCCCGTTCCTCTCCCACAAGTTTAGCGAGTTGCCGATGATAGCAGTCCATATTTTCCATCTGCGTCGTGATGTACTGGTGCCTGGCGACTTCTGCCAGACCCTCCAGCCCGCGTTGGGCCGCGATATACTCTGCTTCGATCTGGTTCCTAAGTCGGGTAACCTCACTCATATTCGTGTCCATCTAATCTTCCCTTTCTATGGCGTAAAAACAAGTTCCTCAAGTAGGATACTCAGAGACATGCAATGAGTAAACGCACGTTCATGTGAAAACGAAAATAAGTTTCGGATAGATGCAGCGATGTTATTGAAATATCCATACGCGCGGGTTATACTTTGCGTAGGAAACAGAAAGTATAGAGCAGGGACATAGATGAGCAAACCGTACTATTGGTGGTATGTGTATGGGCAATTTGGGCCTGGGGAGCATAACCTGCCTTGTCTTGGAGAAGTGGTTGCGTATTACCTCGCTTTTAGCGGCTTGTCGAAAGAGGAGCTAGCACGAGATCTGAACTGGACAGAGAGATATATCGAGATGCTAAAGAGTTCGCGAAATAAAGACATGCCCAAGCTTCTGCCGCGTAGGATACTGCTTTTTGTGCTGTCCCGTACCTGGTATACTAGACAGTGGAAAGAGAGAGAAAGGTACGGATGAGTATGGCACAGAAAAAGCAGTACACAGCCGACTTCAAATTCAAAGTGGTAGTGGAAAGCTTCCAGAGGGATAC
>JALYTT010000607.1 GCA_030854145.1 Chloroflexota bacterium
GTCCTGGTTGGTGCAGGACGGCGAGGCAAGCCACGCCCTACGGTGATGCCCAATTTTCGCTTGTTCCTGGCTTACATTCACGCCTATTGGGCGCCCGGCTCGCTTGCGCCCTCCCAGTCTCACACGATATTGCCGTCGCGCATATGCACAATGCGATCAGCACGTTGTCCAACCTCCAGCGCGTGAGTCACCAGGACGAGCGTTTGACCGTGTTCGCGATGGAAGTAACAGAGCAGGTCCATGATAGCGTTCGCGCTTTCGCTATCGAGGTTTCCGGTAGGCTCGTCGGCCCACACGATGGCCGGATCGTTCGCCAGGGCGCGGGCGATGGTCACGCGCTGGCGCTGGCCCCCTGAGAGCTCCGCCGGGCGATGCCTGGCGCGGTCGGCCAGCCCCACACGCGCAAGCACCTCCAGGGCGCGCTTGCGGGCTTGGCGACTGGCGGTGCCGGCGATGAGCATCGGCAGCTCTATGTTCTCCACGGCGGTGAGCATCGGCAGGAGGTTGAAATCCTGGAAGATGAACCCCATATGCTGCGCGCGATAGACCGTGCGCTCGTTATCGCTCAAGTCACGCAGGTTATCGCCCTGAATGAAGATATTGCCGTCATCGATGTTATCCAGTCCCGAGAGGCAGTTGAGCAGCGTCGTCTTGCCACAGCCGCTCGGCCCCATGATCGCCACCATCTCCCCGCGCGCCACCCGCATATCCAGGGTCCGCAAAGCCTCCACGCGCAGTTGCCCGCTGCGATAGACTTTACGTACCTGCTGTGCCTCAATGATCAGCCCTGGGTCCGGCGAAGTTGTAGGATGGTTCATATTCTGAGATTGCCCTGTTTGCATGCTGTTTTCCTGGTCTAATAGAACAGTATATACACTATCTATACTATCATCATTTCGCCCTGATCGTGTAGGAGCGTAAACTTCCCGTTTACTCCAACAAATTTGCTTGCTAGGCAATACTGCCCATCTGGGCCTGGCTCACCCGCATCCTGGCTATCTTTGTCTACGCGCTCGGAACGAGGTATACTATCTACTAAAAGAAGAGGATGAAGTATGACAAACTGGTTTGAGGGCGAGATCGATGCCAATGGCATACGCATTCACTATACGCGTACTGGCGACCACAACAAGCCGCCACTTGTTCTGCTGCATGGCTTTCTGGACAACGGCCTCTGCTGGACGCCAGTGGCACGCGATCTAGAGGACCGCTACGACGTAATTATGCTGGACGCGCGCGGCCATGGGCAGAGCGATGGTCCAGCGAAAGGGGCGGCATACTCCTTCGATCTCCTGGTTGCTGACACCAGCGCCGCGATTGGCGCGTTGGGCCTGCACAAGCCCTATCTGCTTGGTCATTCGATGGGAGCACTGACCGCAATGGCGCTGGCGGCTCGCGCTCCCGATCTGGCACGAGCTATTGTGCTGGAAGATCCCGCCTTGATGGATCAGCGTTCACCCCAGGACGAGCCAGAGCAGCTCGATCAGGAACAACTACAGGGTATCCAGGAGATGATGAGCTTCAAATTTCTCTCAGATGAGGAGCGGCTCGCTAAAGCCAGCGCGCTTAACCCCAACTGGTCAAGAGAAGAACTCATCCCCTGGGCGCAGGCAAAGGTAGAATTCGACCCGGAAGTCTTTCAGTATGTTCTCGCCTCCTTACTGCAACCCTGGCGCTCATATATTGCACAGGCGCAGTGTCCTCTCCTGCTGATTACCAGCGAGCCTGAGCTTGGCGCAATCACCACGCCCGCCATGGCCGAGGAGTTCTCGCACTTGTGGCGACAAGGGGAGATGATCCATATCAGCGGCGCGGGTCATTGTATCCACCGTGATCGCTATACTGAGACGATGACTGCCATCCAGGATTTTTTAGCCAGGCATTGATGACCTGCAGGTGTATCAGCTCCCGCTTTCTACAGAAACTTATTGCGCCTCCGTCGGCGCCTCTGACTCATCGGCGCCCTGCGCAGGATAGGGAGCAAGGCCCTCCCAGGGAATACGCGCGGGCGTATTGAGGTCGCGCAGGTGCATCACATCATTATAGCGTTCGAGCAACCAGGCTTGCGGAAGCGGAATCCATTCCTCCGACGAGACCGTATGCCAGTGCGTGATCGAGGTATTGTGCGTGTTGAAAAAGGCGCGCGGGAATTGGAGCGTGCTGATGCCCAGGAATAAGAAAAACGCGGCATCAACTACACCACCGTGACAGACAATCACAATCGTCTTCCCCGCATGCTCCTGCATGATGCGGTTGAGAGCAGTGCAGGCGCGGAACATGAACTCCGTCCAGCTTTCCGCCCGCGAAGCAAGATGGAAAAAGGGCTTCTGATCAAAAGACACGGCTTTGAAGTTCTGCTGGTACGCGTCAAAACTCATATCGTCGGCATCGCCGTCGCGCCACTCTTCGACCTCTTCATCAAATACGATGGGCAGGCCGAGCGCCGGCGCAATGATCTCGGCCGTGTGCCTGGCCCGCAGCATCGTGCTGGCAATGAGTACGTCGGCCGCGATCTCGCCGCTGGCCGCCAGCCGGTCGCGCAGCCGCTCAGCCTGCTGTATGCCGAATGGCGACAGCCGCGTATTGCTAATCGTTCTCTTAACCGCGCTGATGGCCTCGCCATGACGTATCAAGTACAGGTGGGTCATGTGCTTGCTTTCTCCCTCTTTCTTTGTATTCTATCACCTCCTTCTCTGATTACGGTGAAAGCCGACGAGACCCAGGAGAAAAAGAAAACCTATGGAATGTTACTCTTGCTTGAGCTAAGAAATGTGTTCATCAACTTTGGCAAGCAAGGGATAGACACATCCGCAACATATGGGCCAAATCGGGTACTAGCGAACAGTAATTTGATACTGCTCTATTTGCCGCTGATATCTTGTTTGGAGAATCTCTGATACTTGTTGTGCCGAGAAGGGTAACAGCATCTCGGAGAGAGAGATCGCAGGGAGTGGTAATTCGCCAAAAAGGCGAAAGATGCGCTGGGACCGGGGATACCGTGCGGAGAATGTTTCCTTCCCGGATTCAGAGAGGTAGACATTCAGAGAAGCAGCGCGTCCTTCGGATGAAATAATTGCATCGATTTCCCCCCATGCGACAAAGACATTCCACAACAAACTCTGTTGTTGAATCCTCTCCTCGTTGACAACGAGGACCCGAAAAGGACGGATCAGGCCAACGAGGCATATCAGACCACACAAGCCAAAAAAGCCGATACATATAACCCCGATACTAATAAACAACATGTCACTCAACAAGACCGTCCAGGCGCCAGCAACGATGCATGCCAATGATCCTGCGAGTCCAAGAAGCATCTTCAAACGAGCGGGGTAAAGAATCAGCTTTTATGTCCCAAATACATGTTTATTATGTCCATAAATTCCTCTTCATTTATAGCCCGATGATGCGTCGTCTCAGAGACGAGAATGAACGTTTCTCGTCATTCTACTATAAAAATGTTGGGTTGTAGAGAGACTTACGAAGAAATAGCCAGGATTACCATCTTTAAGTTAACCTCTAAAGTTAGTATGGGTTGGCATTCTTCCCAGTTGTCTATGGAGAGTGTTAGTAGCATTCAGGCTTGCAAGCGACCAGGTACAAGTAATGGCGTAAAAGTCGTTGAAGATGGAGGACACAAGATGTATGTGCTGTGGAGGGTATCTTGTTTCAGCATCAGCCAGGCGCCGGAAGAATGCAACAGCAGCATTGACAATCCTCAACACAGCATGCTATACTCCTCTTATCCAATATATGGATATTATTCCATAT
>JALYTT010000608.1 GCA_030854145.1 Chloroflexota bacterium
AGTGCAAGCTCGCGATGATAGACGCCAACGCTCCATTCATCGACCAGCAATTCCTTGACCTCCTTCAGGAGGGCACGCTGGTCTCCATGGAGCACGAGGCGACCCTCGCTGGTGACTTCGACCAGAATGTTCTCGGGTTCCAGCCCCGCCATCGGTGCCGCGATCATCACACGTTCGTCTGTTCGGTAGACCTTGACCGGAATATGTTGCAGCTTCACTTGTTCTTGCAATTGTTTTCCCTCCACAACGCTTTTTCACTCTATAGGTCAATTGACGTTTAGACTAATAATGACCTAGCCGACTCCCTCTGAGAAGTCGGAAGGGATGACCAATGAGAGCGATTTCGATGCCATCAAGCCCGTTTGCGATGCGTTTTGGGGCTCGGTTTGGGTTTGCGCACCACCAGAAAGCGTGGTGCTGGTGTTCTGACCCTGCCTTTGGGCCATCCGGGCGATTTTCCACGCGGTTTGGGAGGCTTGGCTGGTGTGCCAACCTGCCACAAAAGGCTGGGCATCGCCCGACGCACCTGTCGCGGCGTGACTGCACGCTGGGCGCTTTCCCACGGACGCAGGACAGCCTGACCGAGGTGTTGGGCCAAGAGCAATTGATTGCAGGCACACGCCACGATCCAACCCCAGCGTTCGACTTGCTCAGGCGTACGCAGGTGTGCCTGGGTCCAGAGCAAATCTTGCTTGAGAAAGCGATAGCCATGCTCTTGCGAGAAACGCTTGCGATACCAGGGGCGCACTTGCTCCAACGGGATGTCCTCTTGGCCTGTCCAGATGAACCAACTTTCGCGTGGATCGCGTTTGGTGTCACGAGCGGCTTCCCTCAGCACGCGGATCACCCTGACCTCGACAAGAGGCGCCTGGCGAAAATGCAAGCCTTTCCAGCAGGAGACCACCACGCGCTTGCCGTGCTCATCGACCCCTTCCCATTCGGCATCGGCAGGTCCATAGGTCTCGGGACGTGTCCCCTGAAAAAGCGGACCATGTTTGCAGGGCGCGCCGCGTTGCTTCTCCTTGCGTGGGGGCGCCGCCCGATACAACTTGCGGTTGCGCTTGAGCCGGATCAACGCCGGGCACCCCAGTTCGTGACAGGCCTGCACAAAGCGAGCGGTGGCGTACCAGCGATCTGCCAGCAGCCTGACCGGACGCCCGCGCAGGTGGGGCAGCACCGTGCGCAGGTGCTCGATGCCCACTTCGATCGCCGTATGCTCGCTATCAATGCGCCGGTGCTCCAGAATGCCGACCCAACTACTGGGCTGCTCGGGCAAGAGCATCAGCGTCGAAAACTGCCAGCCCACGCTGACAGGTTTGGTCGCATGGGGCAGATTCGGTCCATAGATCATGCCACGATCTCGGTTACTGGCTGCTTCCAGCCGTTGCATGCCACTACTATCCAGACCCAACCAGATCGGCTCGTCTGCTGGTTTGTCCGCAAGCAAGGCCTGCACGAAGACCTTGCACAAGCGCTCAATGTTGATGCGCCCATCCTGCAGCGCTTCGTAGACGCTAGGCCAGCGCCGCTGGAAGAACACCGACAGCGACAATTCGGGCAGGCTGCGTGCTTGCGACTCGCTCAGCAGCGCATCGCTCAAGTTGAACAGCGCATCCTGACTGCGCTCAAAGCAGCCATACATCTGCTGACGCAGATGCGCCAATGTGTTAAAGTGCATCTGAGTAATGCTCCTGTGTTTGGTTTTTCAGAACATTACTCGTTTAGGCAGGCCTCCGCAAGGGGGCTTACCTTTTGACTCCAATTAGTCTAAACATCAAGTCAACAATAAAAATACAAAGCCATCTTACCTTAGATAGCATCTCTGAGCATAGTCGAGTTTCGCGAAACGGGAAATTGAGTCATCTTGATGAAGCTTCCTCATGGTCAGGTAGCGCAGCATAGACACTGCCAATCACTCCTGCTCCATAGACGAGTATGTTCATGGTTCCTAGCCTCCTTTTCGTAGCGCATTCGCTCACAGTAGCGCCACCAGGAGGACTGTTCACCGCTCCAGACCCGGACTCGCGCCTTCGACCTTACGCTCGGCATGGACGTCACGCACAGCCCCTCTCTCCCGCACGTCATGATAGTACTCACGCCAGATCAGGCGGTGGATGCCGAGATAGTACGGCAGACGATTGAGATAGGGCAGGTAGGGGAACACCACGAGCAGGGCAGTAAGAATCCCCATCGTGACCAGGACCAGCGCATCGGCGTTCGGTGACGTGTTGTACGGCGGTATCTGGTACCAGAAGGTGTAGAGCCAGAGCCACGCCTGGCCCGGATAGTTGCCGGTCTCGTTCATCATCCCCCATTGCGAACCCAACAGGTTAAATTGCGCCGCCTTCGTTGGCAACGCATCCTCAGCTAAGAAGAGCAGTGGTTTGGTAAAGTCATTTTGATAGAAGCCGCCACTGCGCAGGAGCAAGCCGTCTAACGCGCCGCTGGTGCCTAAGGTCAGCAGATGGTCCATCATGGTGGGAAGCGGGCCGTCGTCACCTTTCGCAACGACCACATGACCGTTGCTTCCTGTCGCCGTCCCCAGTGCCTTGGTATAGGCATCTTCCCAGGCCGATTGCTGCTTTGCACTCGCTTGAGTAAACGTCTGGAGTGCTGCGGCCACCTGTGGGTCGGATTGTGCAGCGATGGCTAAGGGATCGAGGACATAGTCGTGTGCGGCATCGATGGGGATGGTCACGCCTGCTGCTTGCTGGAGTGAAATAGGCCCGATGGACTGTACGGAGCCGGTCCCCTGGTTGTAGGGTGGTCCATATTGAGCAATGATGCTCGTGTCGGTGAGTTCCTTCATGGCAGTGGTAACGAAGCCGACCGGATTTTGCTGGGCGTACTGCTGAAGCGTCAGTGGCGGCTCATCCGGCGATGACAAGAAAGCGGCAAAGACGATCGCCAGCACGAAGACGGCGAGCAGCGCGATCAGTCCCTCACGAATGAGGTCGTAAGGCATAATGCGCAGCCCGCGATAGTAGCTGCCCTGGTCGTAAGGGTGGGGGCGCGGCACCGCCGAAGTGGTCTCTTGCTTTTTGCGCCATCCACCTCTCCAGAGTGCTTCTCTGGCACGTTCTTCCTCAACCGTCGGGGCATAGGGACGCACGATGCCACGGATGCGGACCAGGAGCAGGTGCATCCCAACCAGGAGGACGAGCAGGAGCGGCAGGAGCACGATGTGAAAGCCATACATCTGTCCAAAGTTCAGCAGGTTGAAGAAGGCACCGATGCCGAAGGAGTTGAGCGCATCTTTGCCCTGGGCGGCGATCCATTGCGCACTAAAGTTCGTCATAGATAGGTAGCCGGTAAACGCGGTGCCGATGCCAGCCAGAAAGATAATCGCTCCCGATACCCAGGTCAGCCGACGGCCATGACGCCATGCCCCCTTGAAAAATTCTGTCCACAGGTGCAGCGTCATCGAAAAGAAGAACAACTCAGCGCACCAGAAATGGAGGCTGTTCACAAAATGGCCGATGGCGTTGTCATGCCACCACTGCGGCCCAAAGGCGGCCAGGATAATCCCGGAGAGGATCAAGAGGACGAGGCTGGTGAGAGAGATGATGCCGAAGAAGTAGGCTGGTGAGCGCACGAATGCTGGCATGTGATCAGGAAGCAAATCTTCCAGAGGTACCCATGTGCGCACTCGTTCACGAATCCCGGTGGTCAGGTTCATGGGCGCACCTCCGCATCTGCCACCTCTCCAGAACCTGCTTCCTCAAGCTTCGGCACGGCTTCGATGGTAGATAGGCGCTGCTTTTCCGG
>JALYTT010000609.1 GCA_030854145.1 Chloroflexota bacterium
GAGTAGGCCCTTGGGCCTGGCAGGAGGCCCCACCGGCACCCCAAGGGATGCCTGACACGGATGCGGCAAGCCGAATCCCTACACGGAAGAGAGCGGTTTCACCTCTCAAGTGAAGCTTGACAGAGTAATAGACATGCAGTGAAGCCGAATCGGGCGCTGTTTCGTAGGGCTTGCCTCGCCCTACGAAACAGTATGCATCACCAGCCAGTGATTTGAAAGCCTGCCCAATAGTAAGGATCGGCATAGGGGCAATCATCAGGGGCAAGTTCCTCGGCGGAGAATTGCACGAGTTCCTGAGCCTGAACAGCGTCAAAGCGATTGGCTCGCCCCCGGACAGCGACAAGGTGACCTGTGCTTGCTGGCACGTGGGCGCCTGGGACCATTTCAAAGCCTTTTGCCGGGTTGCTCGCTTCTTCTACCGGTAGAGCTGAGATCGTCGCCTGCCAGAGACGCAACTCGTGATTGGTGACCGTGCGTAACCATCGTTGGGCGCGAGCCAGGGCTGTGGCTGGAGGCTCGGTGTGCATCTGGGGGAACCACTCCAGCGCGAAGCGCACCATCAGCAGATAGGTGGCCCGATCATCCACCGCCCACAACGAGGCCAGAATGGCAGCGGCTCCCGCTTGCAGCATGCCTGCCGCCAGGCTGCGGACCTCATCACGCGCCCCTTGCAGATCAAGGATGGCTGTCTGGCACGCCGAGAGGATGAGCAACCGGAGTCCACGCAGATCGACCCGGTCACTCAACATATCGGCCAGGGTCAATTCCTCCTCGTGAGCAAGGAGGAGCCGCGAGCGCAAAAAGTTCTGGGTATCGAAGATGCCGTGACAGGATGCATTCACCACCAGACCGGTGTGCAATGCTGCGATCAACCAGTCACGTGAAGCCTGCCACTGCACTTTGACGCTGGCGAATAGTGCCAGGCGAGTACCCAACTCTGCCAGAGTGAAAGCCTCAGCCTCGCCCCAGCGCAGGTTCTGTTGCGTCGGATAGGGGTTCCCAAGCGCGTAAATACCCATGCGAGGCGAGCTGGTACGCTCGTCATGGAGCAAAGAACGTGCGCTGGGAGCGATGCTGGTCGGAAGCGTCTCACCCAGCGTCCGCCCATCCTCCAAAAGTGTGCCTTCGAGCGGGAAGGCGGCAAGACGCCCACAGGGGACGAGTGTCAGGCTGTCAACACCCGCTTCGTGCAGCCAGGAGAATACGGGTTGCAGCAGCGTCTCGCGCAGCGCTGACTGGCAGCGTTGCAGCTCGCGTTGGAGTACGGCGTGGTTTAGAGTACTCGCCAGCAGTGAGCTGCTTTCTTCGCTCAATGTCGTGAGAGCCTGATCATGAAACGGCGCCAGTTCCCGCAGAGCAAGCATATCTTGCGCCGCCGCGTCGATGCTCCCTGTATGCTCGTTCAAGATACATGCAGCATGAAGGGCAGCGGTCCGCTCGCGAAATGTCGTCCCAGGCCAGGCCAGGAGTACCGCAAAAACGTTGCCGCGTTGCGCACAGTCGAAGCCACCAGTGATATGTTCTGAGTCTGCCAGATGTGTTTCGATCAATGCTCTCACAAAATCTTCAGTCAGAGCGGGCAAAGCGAGAGCCGCAAAATGGGCAGAGAGCGACGTACCTGGACGCGAACTAAAAGCCGCGATAGCAACCCCACCCCAGGGCGTTGCGGCGAGATAGACCAGGGCATGATCAGTTCCACAGCGCTCTGCCGCTTGCAAGATCGTAGCGGCATCAAGGGCGTCGTGCAGGAAGTCAGCAGGGTCTTCTGCCGCGCGGATCTCCTCTAACACAGCATCAAACGCAGCGCGCGCCTCCCGGTAAGCGGCAGTGTACGCCAGCATAACGTGTCGTTGGCCGTCTTCATCCAGGTCTGTGGGAGGAGGCGCGTGCAAGAGTGCCTGTGCTACGAGAAACGCCTGATGTGTCGTTGTGTAGCGCACACGGCGGTCAGCATTGCTGATACGCTGAGGATCAACTGCCGTGAACTGGATAGCCTCAGCCAGCCCACTTGCTCGTCCTCGCTCGATAGCCACAGCGGCCTCCGCTATTTTGCCCAGGCGAGCCAGAGCAAAACCATCATGGATAGCGGCCTCGCGTCCCTCCTTCAGAACCGCATCGCGTCCAAATGCGCCGGCTCCAAGGGCCACAAGCAGGGCTTCGGCCTGACGCGCAGCGACATAGGCGTTGTGTACCCCTGCCCAATCCTCGCGCAATGCCTGCGTTTCGGCACAATCAAGCTGCACCTGGCGATGTTCGCGGGGAAAAGCATCCAGCGTGTAGATACGCAGAGATGCCTGGTGAGCTGCCAGCGCTAGATCGAGGTTCTGCTGGCGTTCCCCCTCTAGGCGCACCTGGTACGTCACGGCGAGGTTGCGCTGGGCCATGGCGTAATCCTGGGGTAGCGCGGCAAGGGTCCAGACACGCATGGCCTCACGATAGCAATCGATGGCCTGTTCCAGGTTGTCGCGTCGTTCCCCTGCCAGGCGATGGAGATAGGCTTCACCCAGATTATTTTGCACCTTCGCATACTGATAGGGGAAGGCTTCCAGGGTCCAGACACGCATGGCCTCACGATAGCAGCTAATGGTTTGCTCCAGGTTGTCGCGTCGTGCTCCTGCGACACGGATCAGATACACAGCGCCCAGGTTGTTCTGCAACATGGCGTACTGAAAGGGAAAGAGATCCAGGGAATAGACACGCAGCCCTTCACGGCCGCAGACAATGGCGCGCTCCAGGTTGTCGCGTCGCTCTCCGGCGATGCGCTGCCAATAGGCCAGGCATAAATTATTCTGCACCCTGGCATACTCAAGAGGCAAAGCGTCCAGTGTATAGACCCGCAAGGCCTGATGATAATAGGTAATGGCCTGCTCCAGATTGTCACGCTGCTCCCCGTTGATACGCTGTGAATAGGCAGCGGCGAGACCATGCTGACCTTCAGCATACTCTCTAGGAAAAGCCTTCAAAATGAAGATAGCTGCCGCCTGGCGAAAACAGTCGATGGCCTGCTCCAGGTTAGCGCGCCGTTCGCCTGCGACCCGGCGAATAAAAGCTGTTCCCAGAACATGCAGCGTAGAGGCATGTTCAAAAGGGAAGGTCTCGGCTGTACGCACCCCTAATGCTTCGTGACAACAGCTAAGAGCCTGTTCCAGATTGTCCTGTCGTTCGCCCTCGATGCGGAGCTGGTATGTATGCCCAAGACCATGGTGCGCCTGGGCATACTCGTAAGGGCGATCAGCCAGCGTAAAGACGTGCAAAGCCTCACGATAACAGGCAATGGCTTGCTCCAGGTTGTCACGTTGTATGCCCATAACGCGCTCTCGATAGACATTGCCCAGCGTCACCTGTACACTGGCATACTGAAAGGCATACCGCGCCAGTGTATAAACCTGCAAGGCTGCCTCACATGCAACAAGAGCGGCTTCTATCTGCCGGGTACGATCTCCGCCAGGGTGCTGCTGATAGGCCACGGCCAAAGCGCCTTGCAGAGCCGCGCATGTCTCTGGTGTACACCCAGGATTAGCCTGCACCTGCGCCAGTGTCTGGAGCAACAATTCTTTACGCGCGACGGCCGTCTCATAGGGGGAGCCACTGCGCTGCATCTCAAGCAGGTGCTGCCTGGGCCCTTCCAGTGAAGATGGCAGTTGTGACACGAATCCACCATACAACCTCACATCAGGGAGTATATACTCGGGAGAGTTGAAAGGTTTCATGCGTTTCACGCTCCTGCCTCATCCCGCGTAGGGATTCGGCTTGCCGCATCCAGGTG
>JALYTT010000145.1 GCA_030854145.1 Chloroflexota bacterium
CTGATCAATCGTCTCAAGCAGTTTCGGCGGGTGGCCACTCGGTATGAGAAGCGGGCGGTCAACTTCCTGGCTATGGTCACGCTTGCCTCTATCATGCTCTGGTTATGATTTGCAAACAGGCCCTAATGCAGACCCGATAATTCTTCACGAGCAGTAGTGTTCCGATAATCTGGATCAAGCTGCTCAGCCTTGAACAGTAGATCCCGCGCCAGGGTGTACCTGCCCTGGCCCATCTCACTTGTGGCTATATAGGTATAGGCCGATGACCATATATCGGTATTGGCTCCTAGCTTCAGGACAATGTTCATCTGTGCGGCACACAGGGCATAATTATGCAAGTTACACTGGACGCGCCCGAACATATATTGGCCATACACATTGGCAGGAGCTATCTTGTGCAAGAGTTGCAGCCATGCCAGGCCGGTATCATCATGGGCGGGTCTTGCTACTACAGAACCACCTGGCCGCTCCGCGAACTCCGCCAGGTGCGCAAGTGTGGTACTCATTTCAGCGAGCACCCATGGCGTTTCCCGCTGGTGTTGCCATACAACGAGTAGTTGCTGGTAACCGTCGGCGTAGTCTTTCTGGGTAGCATACACATGGGCCAGGTACGCGCGACTATCATCGTTCGGTGTTTGGGGCGCTAAAAAATAAAGCGCCTGGCCCCGCTCGATATGATAAGCAGCTCCCTGGTTCAGGCTCGGATTGAGGATGAGAGCCGCATGCAGCCAGTTCAACGTCTGCGTATAGCGACCATCCGCCAGGGATACTCTGGCCTCGTACTCGCAGGCCAGCGCAGCGGTACCGCGTCCGATCACAAGCAGGAGCACGCAGACCGCGATGGTCCATACACAGGCGCGCCGCCTGTGATCGACAGAGGTGCGCGCCGGTAGAGTAGAGAAGCGTTTGTAGACTATAAGAAGCCAGGCACTTATGCATGGTAGAGCGACGCCAATCGATAGCTGGTTTATCAGCAACGCACCTCGCCCAGTGAGCGTCGTCACATCCAGCATAAATGGAGCAACGAAGATACGATCGCGCGGAAATTTATAGCCAAAGTGCTGCTCAACCAGGAGCACCTGGACCTTATGCTGCGCGAGGTCACTGATGCCGTGCGTATCGCTACAGAGGTACTGGAACAGGAACAAGACTATAGGAACCAGACACAAGCAACCGGCTGCAATATAACTGCGAGGAAGGCTGATATGGACCTTGAGCGGTCGCCAGGCAGCGCAAGCCAGCAGCAAGGCATAGCAGGCACAACAGAGACAGAGCGAGCCATAGCTGAGCGCGGCGGCGCGAAACTGCCAGCCAGCATCAACAGGCAGGCTCCAGGCAGCGTAGGCGCCCATCAGGGGATCGTTGAGCCAGGGCAGAAAACTGGCGACAAGCATCAACCCGCCCGCGCAGAGAGGGACGATCACCTGTAATCGTCCGGGCCTGCCTGTCTGTAATCGGCCCACTCTGCCTGTACCGAGAAACCAGAGTTGCTTACTGCTAAGCATAGCGTCACCCCCTTCTTTGCGCTCGATCTCAAGCGGAGAGCCGTTCGGTACCCACAACGCGCACCAGTTGGCCGTCACGCAATCTATCCAGCCCGATCAACACAACCCGGTCGCCGTTGCCAAGGCCTGCGTCTATATACAGGGTATCAACAGAGCGTGCCAGCACATGCACCTGACGCAGGTAGGCATGCTGCCCGTTGACAATAAACACAATGGATGCGTGACCGGGATCAAGCACAGCCATGCGTGGAACGACGGCCGCGCGTCCCGCGCTCTGGATACGCACAAAAGCGCTCATGCCGGGCAGAAGTTTTTTGGCGGCATTGTCTACCTGCACCCAGACCTCAAACGTATCCGTCTGGGGATCGGCCTGGGGAATAATTGAGGTCACCTTCGCGGCCATAGTGAGATCGGGCAGAGCCGACGGTGTAACAAGGGCGGATTGACCCGGATACACCTGACCCAGATTCGCCAGGGGGATCTTTACATGCACAATTACCGCGGCTTCGTCCATAATCGTCAACAGGGGAGCATCGGCCGCGAAGACCTCGCCAGGATTGACATTGATGGCCGTTATCACGCCATTCATGGGCGAGATCAAGTTCCCAGCATGCAGCAGGGGAGAGGAGGTCTGGGCCACCAGAGCATCGTAACGGCTTTTCGCCAATCTATACTGCCGCTGAGCCTGGGCAACTGAGACCTGATTCCCGCTCGCCGAGACAGTGTTAAGGTAAGCCTGCGCGGCGTCAACCTCGTCAGCCGCCTGTTTCACCTGGATAGTCAACTGCTTAGGATCAAGCTGAATGAGCGCTTGATTGGTGGAAACCCGATCTCCCGCCCTGACAAACAGAGAGACAACCCGCTCTGAAACCGGGTACGAGAGGTCCAACCGTTGGCGTGGGAAGACAATGCCTCCACCGCCAATAGAGCTGGTTACATCCTGGACTTTGATCTGATAGACGGTTACATCCTGCGCGGCCTTTGATAACTGCACGGCGGTGAAGACTGCCGCACCCAACAGGGCCAGGATTGCCAGGAGCGTAACAAGAACCAGCAAGCCATTTTTACCTCGCCCTGGCGATTGGCGGGGATACCGTCCTTCGCGCGAGGAGAAGGCGAACTGGGGATATGCTCTTTTGTGCATCTGCGCAGCATCAGAGGATACAGAAGCTATAGACGCCGTGTTCTGCTGCTCAGCACGCAACAATACTGCCTCCGAGACAGGTAGGGGCGAGGTCGGCAGCTCTGGCAAATCCTCGGCTTCTGTCGTAGAAAGTTCCACTCTGCGGGGAAGAGACGACCGCGGCGCATCCTGAAATTGGTGATGCATACGTGAACCATTTACCATCATTATTCCCTTTCCAGTTACTTGGATATATTTGAATATATTTATTCAAGGCGCGTACGGATGGCCTTCTTCCCGCTGATGGTGAGATAGATGCATCCGCCGATGAGACCAAAGAGCAGCGCCTGAGCATCCACAAGCAGGCCCAGCAGCAGCGCTGTAGTGCTTGAGATGTGAACGGTAGCCAGGACATATACCAGGGCCGTCTCACGGAGTCCAAAGCCATTGATAGAGATAGGCAACAGGGTGATCAGCGAGATCAATGGGATAGCCACAAAGTAGAAGTACAGCGGCACATGGATGTCCAGGGCGGTCGCATAGCCGTAATAATTCAAGCAGGCGAGCGCCCAGAAAAACACACCAAAGAGCGTCGCGATACATAAAGAGCGCGGCCGCCTGGCCGCGGCCAGGAGCGCGGTGCCGGTACGTAGCACAGGGCCGAGAATGCGTGGAGTAGCCCGGCGGCCCCGCAGCCGCCGGGGCAGCCAGATGGCAGAGCAGAGCACAGAGGCAATCATAGTCGTCACCAGCACGGCAAGCAGCGCGAACCCCAGCGCGACCGGAGCGGAGAAGGACGCACGCCAGAGCACGAGCACAGTTGTGGCCATCACCAGCATACCAACGAAGCCGGTAACGCGGCTCATGATGACGGCGCTGAATGCCCTCTCGTTGTCGCCCGGCGCGCGACCGGTATATAGAGCCTTCACCACATCGCCGCCGATGCCTGTTGGCAGAAAATGGCTAAAGGCGATGCCGACGACATACAAGTTTATCAGCTCGGCAAGATCAAAGCGCATGCGCTCCGCATATAACAGGCTACGCCACTGGTACGCGCTGGCCACCAGGCTGGCTGCTCCTACCACCAGGCCTAGCAGCAGGAAAGCATGGTGAACATGCAAAAGCGCGTTCGCCACCAGTCCCCAGGAGAGGGACCTGAACAGGAGCGCGAACAACGCGCTCGTTAGAGCGACGCGAAGAGCAAGTCGGCCCCATTTCCACTTCCTGCCGCCCATTCGCCGGCTCGTTGCCAGTGCTCGTTGATTGCCTGGCCACTCACCTCCGGACTGAGAGGCAGGTGGCAGCAGAAAAGGGGTGATAGTGACAGTGCCATCGGCCTGCATCTGAAAGGCCGATGGCTGGCGAGACATAGTCAGAGCGGGCGGCATCTGCGCGCCCGTGTCGCCGGAGGCACAGGCCTCCAGCGGGCGCGGCGTGATAACGGCGGGAGGCATATCCTGCGCGTCCAGAGCAACAGTCTTTCTCGTCACCAGGGTTGAGACATCGGCCTGAAGTGCTCCGAAATCGCGCAGCCGGGTGTAACGCGGCGGCGGTTGTGGTGAAACGCTCATAGCGACCTCCCTCCTATCCACAGTACCTAGAACATCTTCGCCTGTGCAAACACACTCTCAAATTGCTCAACAATATAAGCAAACTCATTTACAAGTCCTTCATCCAGAGATACCCGAGGTTGGTAGCCAATAGTCTGTCGCGCGCGCGTCGTATCGGCAAACGTGTCGCGCACATCGCCGTGCTGCTCCTCGTCGAACGTGACAGGGACATGATAGCCGCTGATCTCGCCCAGGAGCTGGATCACATGTTGTAGGGTCACACGTGACCCGCCGGCAATGTTTATGACCTCGCCAACGGCTGCCGGTGAGGTGGCGGCCAGGATATTGGCCTCGACGACATCGGAAACATAGGTAAAATCGCGCGTCTGCTGGCCATCCCCATACACGTGGATAGCTTGGCGCTCGATAATGGCGCGGCAAAAGCGATGAAACGCCATATCTGGTCGCTGGCGCGGTCCGTACACCGTGAAGTAGCGCAGCGAGACCGTGGGCACGCCAAAATTATGATAGTACAGAGAGCAGAGATGCTCCGCAGCCAGCTTGGTAACGCCATAGGGTGAAAGCGGGTGCGGCGTCACAGACTCGATCACGGGGAGCACGCTGGTATTGCCATAGACAGATGACGACGAGGCATAGACAAAACGCTGCACATGCGCGGCGCGGACCATGGTCTCCAGCAGCCGCTGGGTTGTCAGAATATTGCAGTCCACATAGCGCGAGAAGTCCTCGCCCCAGCTTTTACGCACCCCGGCCTGAGCGGCCTGGTGAAAAATCCAATCGGTCCCTTCAAGCAGGGGCAAAAGAGGGATAGAGAGCAAATCGCCCTCAATGAGAGTAAAACGCTTTGAGGAACGAACTTTTTCTAGATTGTTCTCTTTCACCTGGCGCGCATAGTAATCGATAAACGCGTCAACGCCACACACTTCATGTCCATCCGCGAGCAAGCGTTCCGCGATATGGGAGCCGACAAAACCAGCTACACCTGTAACCAGGCAACGCATAGAGATACCTTCCCTTCCACATGGACGTGATCAATCACGTCCTTACACATCGTTTATTACATCCCTATTTATCATTGTACGCAGCGTTATAACTCATCCTTAAGCGCTACAAAACACAGCTCGCTGCCTGGTCGTTGAATGCAGGCAGAGGTCCACTGGATCAAAGGGATGAAGAGGGGTGCCAGGAACACGAAGAGCCGGCCGCGCGCCATCGACCCAGGCAGGAGGCGCGATAACAGGCACCAGTAGTAGATCAAGCCGAGAGGGTCCCTGCTCTGGCTCTTCACCACGCGAAAACCAGTACCCCCCAGCAGAGCCGGTACCTCTTCGAAGACATAGCCGGCACGCATATGCCCATCCTCCGCTTCGACCTGTGGGATCGTGTGGCGGCGGGCATTGGGCACCTCCATCACAAACAGGCCGCCGCTACGCAGCATACGCTGCATCTGACGGAGCAGGGCCACATCATCCTGAATATGTTCCAGAAGAGCCAGGCAGAAGATCGCGTCGAACTGCCCCAGCTCCATTTGCGCCAGCCTGGTCACGTCGCCGGCGATGAAACGCAGTTGCTCAAAGCGCTGCCGTCGCGCTACACTTGTCGCGGTGGCAACTTTGGTGGCATCCAGTTCGATTCCGACGACATCGGCGCCACGCGCGTTCAGCATAAAAGCCAGGTCGCCGATGCCACAGCCGACATCAAGCACGCGCTTGCCATGAAAATCGTAGTTTTTCAGCAGCGAAGTCACCATATCGACGCGAATGGTCTTCCCCATCGGTGGTCGAAATAAGGCGAGGTAGCAGCGTACAACCCATGCCGGGGCATGGGAGCGCTCACGCGCCGACAAGACAAACAGGTCCGCCAGATAGCTTTTCATCACAATTCCTCTACCACACTAATCCCTAACAGCCACAGGGCGCAGGCCAGCGGCGCCCCTACACGACAGACCGGGCGCAGGCCTTGTCGGCGGGCAAGAGGAGCCGAAGCGGCGCCCCTACACGACGACCGGGCGTAGGCCAGCGGCGCCCCTACACGAAATCCTTTAGCTCACCGCGACGAGCGGCGTTGTTGTTTCCTGTTCAAGATTTGCTATGGGGGGCAGGGGGACGATGGTTCGCACCACGTAGATTGGTTTGCTCTGCGATTCGTGATAGGTGCGCATGAGCAGTTCGGCCAGCAGGCCCAGCATCAGGCAGTGCAGGCCGAAGGCTGCCAGGTGGACGGAGAGCGGAAAAAGAGCGGTGCGGTGGATACGAACGTGGGGCGGGCGCGGGCGGGCGCCCAGGGATGTCACGCCTAAGAGAGCACTGGCCACCAGGCTGAGGAGACCGGGGAGGCCGAAGGCATAGCTCGGCTTCGTGCCAAAACTTCCCAGAAATTTCAGCGTGAGCAGGTCCAGTAGCACGCGTAGCGTGCGCGAGAGGCCATACTTCGAGGTGCCGAAGCGGCGGGCATGGTGGGCGACTTCGATCTCGGCGACAGTGGCTCCGGCAAGCGCGGCATAGGCGGGAATGAAGCGGTGCATCTCGCCATACAGGCGGATATGCTGAAATAGCTCACGCCGGTAGGCCTTCAGCGTGCAGCCATAATCATGCAGGTGCAATCCGGTTACCTGAGAGATGAGGCGATTGGCGAGCCACGAGGGGAGCTTGCGGCTCAGTTGTGCGTCTTTGCGGCTCTTGCGCCAGCCACTGACCACATCATAGCCCTGCTCCAGAGTTGCTACTAAGCGGGGAATGTCCAGCGGGTCGTTCTGCAGGTCGCCATCCATAAATACCAGGACCGCCCCGGAACTATGGGCGACGCCCGCCGCCAGCGCCGCCGTCTGGCCAAAGTTCCGCGCTAGCCGCACTATGCGCACCCACGGGTCGATCTGCGCGAGGCGCTGCAAGCCCGGAAAGGTTCCATCGGTGCTGCCATCATCAACGTAGATGACTTCATAAGAGAAAACCTGGCTCTCCAGCACCCGGTTGAGACTCTCATGCAGCCGCGGCAGGCTTTCCACTTCATTATACACAGGAATAACTATAGAGACATATTTTGATACGTTTAGCATACTCTTCCCCTACCAACTTCCTGACTATATTTGCCTTGCTATTATTTCTAACGAGCCATTTTGAAAGTAGTAACCTCATTTTTGCATATTTACGTTATTGCTTTTAATTATACTACTTAACATATTATTTAGTGCGACTGCTTGCTGATCCAAGTAGGCACGGTGGGCAATCAACGAGATGGTGCCAGGACTCTAACAATCTTCATGGCGCGGGTATCGGGACACTTCCCCGTCCGCGTAGGGATCCGGCTTGCCGCATCCGGGGGCAGCCTCGCTTGCGAGGACGGGAGAGGCCTGCCAGACCCAAGGGCCTGCCCCCGGATGCGGCAAGCCGGATCCCTACGCGGGAGAGGGCCGGCTCACTATGTGATGAAGCTTGACAGAGCAGTAGCTACGCGAGTTTATCGTCCAGATGCTGACTTGACGTGTAGCTGGCTTGACTCGCGCGATAAACTCGCGCAGCTACGAAAGGGGGGCAGAGCATAAACATGACCTGGTATACCAGCGAGACGCGCTGTAAATGGGGAGACAGGCGAGCCTGAGCGTGTTCCGCACCATCAAGCACAACGCAGGCAGTAGGAGGTTGAGCGCTGGCTGGCCTCCCTTCCTGCGGGATGATTAGCCAGCCAGCGCTGCTGCTAGACTTCGACGGACATGGCGACGGCGCCGCCGCCGCCGAGGCAGAGGGTAGCCAGGCCGCGACCACCGCCGCGCCGGCGCAACTCGTAGATCAGAGTGATCAGGACGCGGGAACCGCTGGAGCCGATGGGATGTCCCAGAGCGATGGCGCCACCGTTGACGTTGACCCGCGACCAGTCCCAGTCAAGCTCTTTGCCGTTGGCCAGCGCCTGGGCCGCGAAGGCTTCGTTCACCTCGATCAGGTCAAAGTCGCCGATCTTCAGGCCGGTGCGTTCTAGCAGGCGTCTGACGGCGCGCGGAGGGGCGGCGAAGATGTAGCGAGGGACGATGGCGGCCGAGGCATAGCCGGTGATGCGCGCCAGTGGTGTCAGGCCGTGTGCCTGGGCGAACTCCTGGTCCACCACGATGGTGGCCGAGGCGCCATCACTGAGGCCGGGCGCGTTGCCGGCGGTGACCGTGCCGCCCTCGATGAAGGCGGGCCTGAGCTTTGTCAGGGCCTCAACCGAGGTATCGGCGCGGATCGGCTCGTCGCTATCCACCACTAACACTCCCTTCTTCTGCGGCACTTCGATGGGAACGATCTCCTCCTTGAAGCGCCCGGTGCTGGTGGCGGCGGCGGCATTTTGATGGCTGCGCAGCGAAAAACGGTCCTGCTCAGCGCGGGTGATGCCAAATTTTTCGGCGGTATACTCGGCCTCATTGCCCATATGAACGCACTCGAAGGAGCACCACAGGCCATCGCGTACCACGGAATCGATGATCTCGCCATCGCCCATGCGGTAGCCGGTGCGCGCTTTGGGGAGCAGGTAGGGGGCGTTACTCATACTCTCCATGCCGCCCGCCACAAAGGCCTGCTCGTCGCCCGCGCGGATCGACTGCGCCGCCAGCATGACGGCCTTGAGGCCGGAGCCACAGACTTTGTTGACGGTAAAGGCGGGAATATCGACCGAGAGGTCTGCGCCTATAGCCGCCTGGCGCGCCGGCGCCTGGCCGACCCCGGCGGAGACGACGTTGCCCATAATTACTTCGTCGATGCTATCCGGCTCGATGCCTGAGCGGCGCACAGCCTCTTTGATAGCGAGCGCGCCCAGTTGGGGCGCGCTGAAGCTGGCCAGGGAGCCAAGAAATTTGCCGGTCGGCGTCCTGGCTGCTCCGACGATGACGGGGATATGTTCTGCCATGATTTGTTCTCCTGGTAGCGACCACAACCCTGTGGCCATGAACGTAGAATACGCTCGTTTTTTTCATTGTAGCGCGTGAGAGCAGGAGAGGTCAAATCATAGCTTGTTCGCGTTCGCGCAGGCTTGTAAACGGTGCCACCACCCGACGGCGACCTTACACCTATTTCTTCTCAAACACCACTTCCAAGCGACCGGTATGCGAGCCGCCGTTGCCCACGCCTTCATCTGTGACCGAGGAAACCTGCCAGCCGTCTTTGGCCATTTTCTTGACATCCCGCCCAAGCTGGGTCCGCGCCTCTCCCTTAAAACATGCCCGATACATACGTTTTAGTCTGTTCCATGGTCTTCCTGCTCCTTCTCGTTGCTGTGAATCGTAGAATGCATCCCCCCATCCGCGCAGGAGATTCCTCCATTCGCGTAGGGGGTGAGGCTGGCCTCGCCCGCACAAGCATACGCGGATGGGACCTGACATAATAAGGGAACATTCAGGGGAACGAAGGTTGGTGTATCACCGAAGAGAGGAGGGCGCGCATTCGCTTTCTGCCGTTCTGCTAAGTATACCCTATTGCATGGGTCATATGAGCATGAGTTCTGAATGCTTTCCTTTTTGTGAGCTAGTTCATTGACATTTATCCTCTATACTTCTACAATTACCTATATAATAAGCAGATTAGCCATCTTATACGAATAAGGAGGTGATTCATGAATAACTTGGTTGGTAAGCAAATAGGCAACTACCGTTTGCTTAGTCTACTAGGGTGTGGTGGTTTTGCGGATGTATATTTGGCCGAAAACATTCATTTAAATAGGTGGGTGGCTATCAAGGTCCTTAAAAAAGGATTAGACATGGTATATGTACAGCAGTTCTTAAAAGAAGCTCGAACGCTTGTTCAACTAGAGCATCCTCATATTATTCGTGTTCTTGATTTCAGTCCAGAAAATCCGTTTCCTTATTTAGTGATGGATTACGCTCCTGGTGGTACCTTGCGTGAGAGACATCCACGAGGTTCACATGTACCCCTGGATACTATCGTGAGTTACATTAAACAGGTTGCTAGTGCTCTTCAGTATGCTCACGATCAAAAAAAAGTTCATCACGATGTCAAACCGGAAAATATGCTGTTAAATGCAAAAGACGAAGTTCAACTCAGTGATTTTGGTCTAGTAGATAGTACACAAACATTCCTATCCAGAACACAATCAGTACAAGATGCAACGATAAAAAAGTGGGTAGGAACGCCGATTTATATGGCACCTGAACAATTCCGAAAAAGAGCGAGGCGTTCAAGCGACCAATATTCTTTAGGGGTTGTCGTTTATGAATGGTTAAGTGGCAATCCTCCCTTCGAAGGAAGCTCTATCGCTTTAGAATACCAGCATCACCATAAAGATCCTCCATCGCTCCTCCAAGAGAAAAATAGCGCTATTTCTGTAGCTGTTGAGGAAGTTGTGATGAGAGCATTGGCAAAAGAACCACAACACCGCTTCGAAAGCATCCAACTCTTTGCTGAGGCTTTGGAAAATGCTTCACATGAAGCACTGGCACATTCTTCTATAAATCAGAACATAGCGCTTAATCAGTCATTAATTTCTACTTTAGTAAGAACACCTCTCAAACCACTACAGCCATCCAAGCAAGTAGAAGACCAAGCGGCACAAACTTACTCTGCCTCCCCAATGGTGCAACCAGCGCGTCAATTTTCTCAGATAGAAGATAAAACTAATGTAACAAAGCAACCATTGCGGTCTGTACCCAAAATTACTCCGCTAAATCAATTATCGCAAATCTCGCTTCCTACTTACACAACCCCTGCCAATTCATTACAGGAAATAGAGGAGTTGGAACAAGGAAGGGAAGATGAATGGATAAGGCTCAGATGGTTTATCCTGGCAAGTGCCCTCCTTACCCCCATCATGTTTTCAATAGGTTTCTTTCTAGGGATACCTATAATCGCCGCAATGAGCCTTATACCAGGAGTCATGTGTCTTATACTGGGGTTACTTGAGGCTGGCCATTTTAATCAATGGTACTGGTTTGTAGGATTCTTATTGCTCAGTCCGCTAACAGGCCCACTATATGTTGGAGCTAATCCAGCAATGAAACCGGATCAACCAATTAATATTAAACAACTTGTCATTGTATTATCATGCTTAGGGTACGCATTATTCCCTGTTGCAATATTTATCAGTAATTGGCCTGCGACAAGCAACGGCCCTACATGGTTCATATGGTATATGAGTCTGGGGCTTATGCTCTCTGGCTGGCTACTTGGATTTATTCATGCTATCAGATCTGGAAAACTGCTTAGGCCGTTCTTCTCTCCATTACTTCCATTTGCAGGTTTAATAACCGTACTTGACTCAAATGATCAAGGCAATAGATCGGAACAAGAGTAGCAGCAAAATTTCATACGCTTCAATGCAAGCGCCTCATTCTTGAGTCAGCAACGCACTTCCCTCCAACTTTGATTGAAGGCGTACATTGCTCCAGTATCTCAGGGTTTCGCGGGCAGCTTGCCCATATGGAAGCCGGAGGGCATGTTCATATCCCACATGTCGTCGGGGACCTGCGAGTCGGGGAGGAGTTTCACCATGCTGTACATGGGTGTGCCGCTACCTGGCGCGTTGGCGAGCACATTGACGGGGCGATAGTGCATATCCAGTAGGAGCACCTCGCCGTTGCGGCAGCGAATACGATAGACCTCCACGCTGCCGAAGTGGCCCTTGCCGAGGTAGACGGCGCGTTTCGCTTGTAGATCGCCGCGCAAGGTCGCCAGGTCGAAGGCGGAGTCGTCAACGTCCCAGGCATTGGCGTCCCATTGAGCAACGTGGTGCATCATATCCAGGCCCAGCATCTTGTGGTCGTCGCCCACAGCAACGACATCCAACTGGTCGCCCATGGTCGTCTCCACGTGCATGCGGCCGCTGCTGACATCGTGATAAGTATCGATGTAGTAGCGCTTACCGTTGCCATCGGTATGCGTTTCGCGATGATAGAGCACATAGCCGTTCCAGGAAAGCGTCTGAGGCAACACAAACGCCTGGGCAGCGGGAGCGCCGGGCAGCGCGTGCAGGTATGTGCCGGTCAACAGAGCCAGCAAGAGCACGGCAGCGGCGGCCAGGCCCACCAGCCAGCGCGTGCGCAGACGACGTGCTGGCAGCCGTCGTGGCATGGCAGGAGCAGCATAGACCGCTTCATGCTCAGACCCGGCTGCGGGGAGGGGCACACTGTTCCGGCGAGCGACGATAGCGGCCAGCACCGCTTGATCGACGCGCGCGGAAGGCGCGGTATCGGGGAGGCGAGCCACCAGGTGTGTAGCCTGGTTCAGGAGGCGATACTCCCGCGAGCAGTCACGGCAGGTATTGACGTGTTTGAGTATGGCTTCGGCCTGCCTCGGCGGTACGTCGTCCAGTATGGCAAGGTAGAGACGCACGGTCGCGCAGACGTGGGTGCCGCGTTCTCCAGATACTGGTATCGGCGGCATAGCAGTATTGTCCAGTGTCATCGCCGATTCTCCTGTTTCTCACTACCTTCTGTGCTCAGGCGCTGATATTGTTCCGCGAACATCTTCTTGGCGCGCGAAATACGGGTTGCCGCCGCGTTGGCTGAGATACCCACGATGGTGGCGATCTCCTGATAGGGTACGCCCTGGCCCGCACTCAGGATCAGCACGGACGCGTATTCTACCGGCATCCGCGCCAGCACCAGTTGGATATATTCGCGCTCGGCAATCTCTGGAATACCCCCACTATCGGCCAGCAGGTGGGAGAAGTCGTCGCTGATCGGGCCATCGTTGTGCTCATCATCGCGGCTACGGCTGCTCATGCTCAGCGGCCACCAGGAGATGCGCTTGCGCCGGCGCAGCAGGTCAACGCACAGGTTTGTGGCGATGCGGTACAACCAGGCCGAGAGGTTATCGCGATCGCGCAGGCCCTGCCAGGCTATGCAGGCACGCACAAATACCTCCTGTGTGATATCATCAGCGTCCTCTTGATTGCCGAGCATGTGATAGATATAGGAGTGGATGGGCCGCCGGAAGCGCTCATAGAGCATGCTCAATGCAAGCGCGTCTCCTGACAGCGATCCCCAGTCACCTCCCTGTGAGTCGGTAGATATTTTTTCTGTCATACTGACATGTGATCTCTCTATTCGTCCTTCCTGCCATAGTGGTAGTATAGCAGGAATAGCTCTCGAATAGAACATGCCAGCCTCCCCAGTGTTACTTTACGACCCGCCCTATACATATTTGTATACCAACCTCTATCACGATGTAACCCGCGTACTTTTACCGGGGGCGTGGATTCTGATCTGTGTATGCGGTCCACGCAGGGGCTCGGCAGGTGTCCGGTCCGCGTAGGGGCTATGGCTTGCCTCGCCCGCGTG
>JALYTT010000610.1 GCA_030854145.1 Chloroflexota bacterium
GAATTGACCTTCCTCAAAGGCCGCGAACACCTGCAAGGCCACGATGTCTTTGCATTGATTAAATATTAGGCAACATTACCCTCATGGGGCACACGACATGTAGGGGCGCGGTTTACAAGCCCGTTGACAAGCATACGACATAACATACCGTATGCTTGCCAACGGGCTTGTAAACCGCGCCCCTACCTCTTATGCACCTATGCACCTTTCCTATCGCCAGAAATGACCTTCAGGAAGAACACCAGCACGCAGGCGCCCAGAAAGGCCACCAGCACTGTCCCCCAGAAATGGAACGTCTCGTTGATGCCCACTTGGCTCGTCAAAAATCCGCCGATGACCGCGCCGATCAGCCCGACGACGATGTTCCCAATACAGCCGTAGCCGCGCCCGCGTATAATGATGCTGGCAAAAAAGCCAGCAATGAGACCCACACAAAGCCATGCGATGAGTTCTCCCGGACGCAAGATGGCCGCCGCGAGCACAAAGCTCAATTCCACGATGAAAGCCTCCTGATCTATACTATGCGATTATATGCTTGCTACCTATACTGACCTGACTCCAAGGAGCATATATGTGTCATTATATAGATAAACGCACGCTTGTCCACCATATGAAATACAGGTAGGTTATACTATAGCCAGCCTCTTGAATGTCCCCTGGAGGTAGCAAGAAAAGAGAGCGCACCATGTCAGAACAGCAAGGCACCCTGCACCCCACACCCCAGTTCGCGCGTTCGCAGTGGCTGGACCTTGGCGGTCCCTGGGGGTTTACCTACGACGATGCCTGCCGGGGAATCGACGAAAACTGGCAGGCGCGCGAGGATGTGTATACGCGCACCATTCAGGTCCCCTTTCCACCAGAGGCGCCCGCCAGCGGCATTGGCGACCCGGCCTTTCATCCTATTGTCTGGTATCGTCGTGTATTTCAGGTACCGGATGACTATGCCGGGAAGCGCCTGCTGCTTCATTGTGGCGCGGTAGATTACCGGGCACGCGTCTGGGTCAACGGCCAACTGGTCGGGATGCACGAGGGCGGGCAGACGCCATTCACCATGGACATCACGCCGGTGCTGCGATCCCAGGACGAGCAGGTGATCGTGATCCGCGCGGAAGACCTGCCGGGTGATCTGGCGCAACCGCGCGGCAAGCAGGACTGGCAGGCGGAGCCACACGCCATCTGGTATCAGCGCACAACCGGGATCTGGCAGCCCGTCTGGCTGGAACCGGTAAGCTCTACCTCGATCACGCGCGTGCGCTGGACGCCCCATGTCGAGCGCGGCCTGCTCGATATGCTGATCTCCATTGCACGCCAGGACGAGAGCCAGGTGGCCCGCGTGCATGTCTGCTTAAGCCTGCGTGGGAAGATGCTCGCCGATGACGTGTATATGGTGGAGGGCAGCGAGGTGCAGCGCCAGATCACCTTTGAGCAGGCCAACTGGAGCGGCAACAAAGAGCTTCTCTGGTCGCCTGCACACCCCAACCTCATTGATGTTACCATCACGCTACTGATCGGAGAGCAGGTGGTAGATGAGGTGCAGAGCTATATCGGGCTGCGCAGCGTAGCTGTTGAAAGGGGCCGCTTCCTGCTCAATAGCTCTCCCTACTACCTGCGCCTGGCGCTGGAGCAGGGCTACTGGCCCCAATCGCACCTGGCGGCTCCCAGCGTGGAGGCCATGCGACGCGAGGTGGAACTGGCGAAAGAGCTGGGCTTCAATGGTATCCGCATCCACCAGAAGGTCGAGGACCCGCGCTTTCTCTACTGGTGCGATCGCCTGGGCCTGCTGGTCTGGGGCGAAATGGCCAATGCCTATATCTTCTCTCCAACATCCGTGGAGCGCCTGACACGCGAGTGGCTGGCGGTCATCGAGCGCGACTACAATCATCCCTGTATCGTGGCATGGGTACCCCTCAACGAGAGCTGGGGCATCCCCAATGTCGCACGCGATCCCCAGCAGCGTCACTACATGCAGGCACTGTACCACCTGACCAAAGCCCTCGACCCCACGCGGCCCGTCATCGCCAATGATGGCTGGGAGCAGCTCAGCAGCGACATCTACGGGGTTCACGATTATGCCTTCAACGGGGATACTCTGCGCGCTCGCTATGGCACTGCCGAGGCGCTGGCACACACCCTCCGGCAGGAGCAACCGGGCTCCCATGCGCTCCTGTTGCCCGGCAACCAATACACCGACGAGCCAGTAATGCTCAGCGAATGCGGCGGCATCAGCGAGACCCCTAAACCCGGTGAGTCCTGGTACGGTTATGGTACCGTAGAGGATCGAGAGGCCTACCTGGCTAAATATCGCGACTTAATCGATGCCATCCTGGCATGTGGCCCACTCGCGGGCTTCTGCTACACCCAGTTGACAGATACGCTGCAAGAGAAGAATGGCCTGCTGACAGAGCAGCGCGAGCCAAAGCTCGATCCGGCCAGCGTGTACGCCATCACCAGGCGCGATCCGAGGGGGCGCCACAATATGTAGGGGCGCCATTTATAAGCCCGTATAATCCGTAGGGGCGCCATTTATAAGCCCGTGTGACACGGGTGAACGCGATGCTATCTGGTACACACGGGCTTATAAATGGCGCCCCTACGGATTATGATGCTCTTGCGCTTCATGCTCCCTTACGGGATGTACAGGTTGGGACATTGCATGCTCTGGTAGCATATGGTACGCTATGACCGGATACATGTAGCGTCTACCGGGAGAGTATGCAATGTCCTCCGCACCCAACCTCTCTGAGCCGGCTCCAGCGGCGGATGAAGAGGGAAAGCGGCAAAGCCAGCGACTCACAATCTCGATCCTGCACCTGCCGAGAAACGTCTATCTTTTGCTCTTCTTTACGCTGGGCAAAGGCTTTCAACTGACTATTGCTACCTTGACGATAAACTACTATGCGCATAGCCTGGGCTATCGCCCCGATTTTATTGGGCTTTTAAGCGCCATGCCAGCCATAGGCTCCCTGCTGAGCGCGGTACCCAGCGGGCTACTGGCCGACCGCGTCGGTCGCAAGCCGGTGCTGGTGGGAACGGCCATTCTGACGCCGCTGTTTCTGGCGGGTACCGGGCTTGGTACGTCGGCGCCGTGGCTGCTGACCTGCGCTTTCTTGCAGGGAGTCGTCTCGTCGGCCTACTGGGTGACCAATATCCCGCTGCTGGTGGAGAGTACGACGGAGAGGCAACGCGTCGGTGTGCTGGCCCTGAATAGCTTCCTCTTGCTTGGTGTTGGCGCGCTGGGCAACCTGCTGGGGGGCGCGATCCCTGAATTTGTGGCCGGCATCCTGCATGTCTCGGCGGCCAGCCCGGTGCCGCTGCGCTGGGGTGTCATCACTGCCTCCCTGATCACGTTCTTCTTTGGCCTGCCACTCTGGCTGATACGCGAATCCAGGCATGTGCGCCCTTCCGCCTCCGGGGAGGCGCCACAGGAACGGCGGGCGCCGCGCGAGAAAATCCCCATTGTGTTATTCGCGCAGTTGCTGCTTCCCGACCTGGTGTTTACCATGGGAGAGGGCGCAGTGGTCGCACTTATTCAGCTTTACTTTGTGCTGCGCTTCCACCTGTTGCCCGGCCCATTGGGGGTTATTTTTACCATCTCTGGATTCGCCGGAGGCCTGTTTTCGCTGACGGCACCGCTCTTCGTTCACAGGTGGAGCAAGCTGCGCATCATCACCACGGTCATGTATCTTAGTTCGCCGTTGATGGTCTTGATCGGTTTCGCGCCAACGCTTGTGCTGGCCGTGGGCGGCGAATACGCGCGTTCTTTCA
>JALYTT010000146.1 GCA_030854145.1 Chloroflexota bacterium
CTCCCGCCCTCGCAAGCGAGGCCGCACGCGGATGCGGCAAGCCGAATCCCTACGCGTGATCGGGGCCATTGTACCCGCCAAATGAACTTTGACGGAGCATTATGAGGTAAGCCACGCCCTACAGAAATCGGTTAGATATGCGTAAAGCCACGGATCAGCAGTGCCAGCAAAACAATCAGCGCCGCCAGCAGGTTGCTGTTCAGATTGGCGCCCATCAAGAGCAGGTAGTGTTTCAGGTCGCCCGTCGCTCTTCGTAAGGCCATGAGCACGGGGGTGATCGTGAGGGCGGCGATGGCGCTGTACCAGGGGAAGACCTGGAGCACGGCCATGACTATGAATAGCAGGCCAATCAACACGAGGAAGATAGCCCCGGCGATGCGCGCGTTGCGTTCTCCCAGCGCGACGATGGGCGTAATTTTGCCTACCTGCTTATCGGCTCGCCAGTGCAGGAAATGATGGAAGTAGAGCACCACCATTGTATAGAGGCCGATGGGGAGGGAGGCGAGCAGAGCCGTCAACGTGACCTGCCCCGCCTGGACGTAGTAGGAGCCTACCAGCGGGAGGATACCGAAGGAGAGCAGGATGTCGATTTCTCCGAGTCCACGTCCGACGTAGGCCAGGCGTAGGGGCGGGGCAACGTAGAAGAAAGCCAGCAGAAATCCCGCGATGCCAAATGCCAGTACCCAGGGACGGAAGAAGCTCAACGCGAGGCCACAGAGCAGGGCCAGTCCGAAGAGAGCGATCCAGAGCCGCTGGTACCCCCCAAGCGAGAACTTGCCGCTCATCAGCGCCTGTGAGCCGGTCGCCAGCGTTGTGCCTTCCGGGAGCATCTCCTGAGCCTTCTGGTCGGCCCCCTCACTAAAGTCGAACACATCATTGACGACGTTTGCTCCCAGGTGCGCGGCTAAGGCCCCTAGCAGGGTGAGCAGGAATAGCCCCCAGTAAAACTCCCGGCCCTGTTGCCATGCCAGGACAGAGCCAAGAACTACCGGAGACATCATGACAGGTAACGTGCGTGCCCGCGTTACCTGGGATAAAAGTCGAAACTGTTGCATGTTGATCGATCCACCTTGTGTCGAATAGAGCTTATCGTTCTTTCTAGTGTATCACTTGAAGCAGGGATACGCTGGCGAGCACCCTGGTCTGCACAAGGGGAGATGGCTTGCCTCGCCCCTGTGCAGATCAGTCTATCTCCTCCTCTGCTCTCTACTTGCTATATACTCTCCTTTACTACACGAGGAGCAACCTGACAATAATAAAGATTTATATTGCATAAATATTATATTAAGGGTTCTTGTATAATACAGACGAGATATTGATATATCTAGTAAGAAGGTCTATAATACTCTTTGGCGGTAGTGGTGAATCTTCCAGTTGATTAGGCAGAGTGGTTGTTTGTAGTATGGTGTTGTGTCGTAGGTTATTGGTTAGAGAGGATGGAAGATGTATGAATGAAAGCCTGTCTCTCCCCTCAGGGCAACAGCGAGCGCGAACACGTTGGAACACGCATACCACAGGTGCGGCGTTTGATCGTAAAAAAGTCGCGTATCTCAGTGACCAGGTTCAGACATTCATTGCACAGCAGGCATTTTGCGTGATGACTGGGCCGGAGGCTAAAGAGGAATTATGTGGTCTTATGGTCTCAGGAAGGCCGGGCTTTGTACAAACGCTAGATTCCTATACTTGTATGCTAGAGCTGGATGAGCAACTCATGGGTACGTGTTTTGTGCAGGAACTCTATCACTCCTCGGAGGCCGGACGGAGTACGCCTGTCGGGCTATTTTTTATCTCTCATCCTACGCGGGAACGGCTCTGTGTGCAAGGGGTAGCGAAGGTATTTGCACGTTATGTCCTTGATGGGCAGCAGGGGCCGCAATTTCGCTGCCTGCTCTATGTGTCTGTGCGACAGGCCTTTTTTCATTGTCCTAAGTATATCCATACACGTATTGCAGGATTGACCTGCGTGCAAACGGCATCACCGGCCGTGCGCATCTCTTATCAGGAGTGGCAGCTTCAGAATCTGGCGGGTAGACGCTGTACGTTCTTGTCTGAAGCGGTTCGCGACTTCATTGCGCGCCAGGCACTGTGTTTTATCTGCACTATTGATCAGCAAGGCCACTGTGCGGTCAACCACCGGGGAGGGGCGCGGGGTTTCCTGGTCACATTACCGCCGGATGGCATCCTTCCGGGAGGAACCATTGTGCTCCCGGACTACGCGGGCAATGGAGCCTTTGAAGCTATTGGCAACATTTTAGAAACAGGGCAGGTCACGCTTGTGATCCCAGACTATACGATGCACCTGGCGCTTTCCATCTCCGGTGTAGCAAACGTTGTGGAGCTGAATGCCCTTTCGTCAGATCTGGCGTGCCGCTGTGTTGGGGCTGAGCGCGTGGTGGCTCTGGCGGTGCAACGTGTGGAGGTGCAGCGCGGCGATTGGAAGGTGCCACTGGCCTACGAGCGTGCGCGGGCCTCATCTATTGCTATGCAGCGTAAACAAGATGTAGTTTGCCGTGTATAGCAGTTATGATCACCTGGTGAATAGATCGACAGATTGATTGGTAGATAGGTAGTTTTGAGGGGAATACAATATGCACGGGTTGATTTTTGTCACATGGGAGAAGTACCTGGCAGAACGATTTGGGGAGGAGTTGCTCCAGGCCTATAGAAAAACGATTGGAGAAACGCCGGCAACTGCTCCTCTGGCAAGTCGCGTCTACAACGATGATACCTTGTTGGCTGGCGTGCATGCCGCGAGTAAACTAACCGGGCTGACCACTGATACCTTGTTGCGGGAAGCTGGTCGCTATTACCTGATGAACGGATTGACGACTCACCGTTGCGCCTATATTCTGACGCAGGTGCGTAGTGCGCGTGAGCTCTTGCTGGCGATGCGAGGCGCGCATTCACAGATGCGCCGTACCCCCGATAAGTTGATCCCCCCCGTCTTTGGCTATGAGATGGTCTCAATGAATCCGAATGAGCTGGTATTGATCTATGATAGTCCGCGCCATATGTGTTCTATGTTGTGGGGCGCTATCGAGGGGGCCGCGGAACGCTACAGCGAGCGGGTGCGCATCGCCGAGCGCGCCTGTATGAAGCGGGGGGCCCCAACCTGCCGTTTTGAACTATGTTTCTTTCCTCCCGCCCAGGCTCTGGCGTTGCCCATAGAGTCACCCCAGCAGATGGCACGCAGGCGCATCCAGCAACAACTGGCCAATGTCGTGCTGGCGATTTTGCCCACCTCCAACGGTATGACGTTGCTGGAACTGCGGGCGCTCCTTCAGCTTCGGAACGTCAGTGCCTCTCATACACGGCCAATTGTGCTCCTGGAAGCGCTGACTCATCTCCAACATGCCGGGCTGGTGAGCAGTACCGCCAATCAACCAGGCGATGATCTTAGCCACCGGCGCTACTGGCGCGCTCCAACTGCGGGGGAGTCGCTTTCAGTTCCACATGGCTATGCTTGAGTAGGAGGCTTGCTATGAAGTATTTCTGATCTGGTCGTGTATGCTTGGTAAGGGAGATCGCTGAGCCATAGAGTATACTGTATTTCCAATACAGAGACGCCCTGAATGTCTATCCCTCTACGATCCAGGGTGCAGGCGGGTTGAGGCCACATAGTTCCTTAACGCACCTGCCCCTGACGGTTTTATTGATAGTAACAGGCTCTCATTCTATGCTACCAGCGCGAAAAAACTTTTTAAACCTCGCACGCAAGCGCAGCGGCTGATTGATCGCTATATCCCCAATAAGCAACTTCAGCATCTCAACCGGGTAGACGAAACACTGAACGATTTTTTCTCGCAGCTATGATACAATAGAGGTGCGCAGAACGAAAATATCATCGAGGCAAGTTATGAAAACGTGTGAGCACCTCCAAACAATGGCAGTGACCTATGCAGAACTCTGTCAGGGAGAAGACCCCTGGATTGCCCTGGGCAATTTCATGAATGATTGGTTCGATTATGCTAGAGATCGGCGGGAACAGTTTCAACTCCTTCAGCGCCGTTCAGCCTAGCGCCTTCTTTTTCTATGGATAGATCCCTATGCGACCCAAGGAATACCTCATGCTCTTCGCCCTGGCGGCTGTGTGGGGAGCGTCTTTCCTGTTTATCAAAATAGCGGTAGCAGAGATGTCTCCGTTGACGCTGGTGGGGGCGCGACTGCTTTTTGGCGCCTTAGGGCTGCTCATCATTGTGCCATTTCGGCCGGCGATTATGTACGGTTGGCATACACGTCTACGTGGCTTCTTCTTTGTAGCTATTTTTAATGCCGTCATTCCCTACCTGGCGATTAGCTGGGGCGAGCAATACATTTCATCGGGCATGGCCGCTATTCTCAATGCGACCACGCCGCTGGTGAGTGTGCTTGTCTCACAGTGGTGGCCTGGCGGGGAACGGCTGACATGGTTGCGCGTCATGGGCGTAGTGATTGGTTTCCTGGGGGTAGGTGTCCTGGTTGGACCGGCGGCATTGAACACAGGTGGGTCAACCCTGTACCTGCTGGGAGCTTTGGCGGCCCTGGCGGGCGCGATCAGTTATGCCTTTGGCGCATTGTTAGCGCACCGCATGCTTGTGGGTGCGCCAGAGTTACAGCCAGCTATTGGACAAACCAGCATGGGTGCTGTTATCCTTGCCCCTATTGCTGGCATTGCTCTGGTGGTGCAACCAGCAACGCATGTACCGTCGTTCTGGGCGATTGCCGCGGCCTTGACGCTGGCATTGGGCGGCACATCGCTGGCGTATTTGATCTACTACTGGCTCATTGCTCGCGTTGGCCCGACCCGTACACTGATTGTTACTTATCTGCTGCCTTGTATGGCGCTGGTGTATGGCGCGTTCCTGCTCCATGAGCCGCTGGGTTTGAACGCCCTTGGGGGCCTGGCCCTGGTGTTCGTTGGCATCTTTGTGACGGGCAAGAAAACGAAGCAGGGCGTAGTAACTGCGGCGGCTACAGAAACGGCTGTGCCTGAGTAACAACCTTATCCATGAGGAGCATATGCGATGTCAGCAGCACCCATACGTATTCTGGCCGTCGATGTCGGCACCGGGACGCAAGACATACTCTTTTTCGAGAGTGGCAAGACCATGGAGAACAACTTCAAACTGGTGATGCCCTCGCCAACGGTCATCGTGGCCGAGCGCATCAAACAGGCGACCGGGCGTGGGCAACCGCTGGTCCTCACCGGTGTGACCATGGGGGGTGGGCCGTGTCATTGGGCGGCACGCGATCACGCGCTGGCTGGCTACGCGGTGGCCGTGACCCCGGAGGCGGGAAAGACCTTCGATGATGATCTGACCATGGTGGAGCAGATGGGCTTCGAGATCGTTGCTGAGGCGGAGGCGGCGCGCAGGGCTGAGAACTCTGAAGCGCTGCATATCGAGTTGCAGGATGTGGATGCACAGGCGATCATCGCCGCGTTGCGGGCCTTCGGCGTCGATCCACGCGTCGATGCGCTGGCCATCGCCGCCTTCGATCACGGCGCGGCGCCTCCCGGTGTGAGCGACCGGCGCTTCCGCTTCGAGTTCATCGAGCAGACGGTGCGTCGCGACCCCACGCCCAGCGCCTTTGCCTATCTTGCCGGCGCCATTCCTGCCGACCTGACGCGCCTGCACTCCGTCGCGCGTAGTGCCGCGCGCTATACCGCACAGAGCGGCTCAGACCCCTGTATCCCGCTCCTGCTGATGGATACCGGCTCGGCGGCGGTCCTGGGCGCGTTAGAGGACCCCCTGGTGCGAAGTCAGCGCGAGGGCCTGCTCTGTAACATCGGCAACTTCCATACGCTGGCCTTCCACCTGGTCAATGGCCGCATCGCCGGCATCTTTGAGCACCATACGGGAGAGATCGACCGGGCGCGGTTGGAGCACCTGCTTGTGAGGCTGGCCGCTGGCACGCTCACTAATGACGAGGTGTTTCACGACAGCGGTCATGGTGCGTTGGTGCTCCAGCAGATGGGAACGACGGGAGCTGCCTTCCCCTTCCTGGCTGTAACCGGACCGCGCAGGCAATTACTACGCGGCTCGCAGCTTTCGCCATATGAAGCAGTGCCTCACGGGGATATGATGATGGCTGGTTGCTATGGCCTGCTGCGCGCCCTCGCCGATCGCCAGCCGGAACTGGCCCCGCTGATCGAGCCAGCGCTCCTGGGTGGGTGATCCTTGTGAATATGCCAGGTCTGAGGCCGGAGGCTTCTATTTTCTCCAGTGATATCCCATCGACCCTTGTGCCAAACTGTCAAGAAGATATCTTACTTGGAAGCCAGAAGGTGAGTACAAATGTGATCAGAAGCAAGCCAATATTAAACCAGACTGCGACGGCGAAGGCATAAGCATAGTTTTGTATCTTCGCCTGATCAATGGTATGAAGCACGGTAGCATAGGTCCGATGAGAAATCTGGCTTTCGATGGCAAGTCGCTGACAACTCTCTGGCTGCAAAGCAGAGTCACTCTCAGGGGTTTGATCATCAAAACATGCTTGAAATGTGTTCGTCATACGACGAATCTCGGCGCGCGGTAATCCCTCCGCTTGCAACTCATGTTGAAGCGGTGTGGTGAGTTGGTGACTGGCGATATTCGCGTGGGTAGCGAGTTGTCCAAAGAAAAGAATGCCGATGATCGCGACACCGATGGCACCGGATATTTGCTGCATCGTCGTAAAGACGCCGGCTATAGACCCCGCATCTCTGCTTTGGATGCCACTTAACACAGTATTCACGAGCGTTGGCAGTACGAAGCCCTCACCGAGTCCATAGATGAAGAGTACTGCCACAAGGAAAATTTCTTGCGCGCCGCCATAGTTCACAGTCAGCCAGGTGAAAATCAGCCCAGAAGCCATAATGATCATCCCCAGGGCGAGGATGCGCCGTCCTCCAAGAAGGGGAACTACTTTCACAGCCGCCGTTGAGGTAATAAAGAAACCAAGGCCCATAGAGGCCGTCGTGAGTCCTGCTGCAAGCGCCGTGAAGTGAAGGCCTGTTTGTAGATAGAGGGTCAGGATAAGCAGAAAGGACACAATCCCAGCATAGAAGACAAAGGTGATCACTAATCCGAGGACAAAGGCTCTATCGCGAAAGAGGCTGAGTTTACGACCCTCATTGAAGCTCTGAACCAAGCTAGCAGTGATTTTCGCATGTGGTGGTCTCGTCATGAAGTCAAAGGAAGGCAGAATGGATGTAAAGAACTCATTCATCCTCTCGTTGGATACTTAGCGCTAGAATATACCACATTTCAGGTGAGCGACGCTCCAGAGCAGCATGTGTGCGTCTATCTTGCATCTCCCGCGACGGATACTGCGAAAAAAATCCACGATCTCCAAAGCAGCGAGCAGATCAAAGTATGAGGAAGAGCGCCAAAGGGGAAGTAAACCTGGCCCAGGGTTTGCACTTGCTTGACTTTACCCGACCAGTGGAGTACCATAGCCACGTCAGTAACGGCTGTTACTGGCATTTATCGTTTGGGGGTAGAGATCAATGCTTGAGCGCGAACCTGTGCGCTGGCTGCAACTGACTTACAGGGTACCTAGCGAACCATCCCAGAAGCGTGTCTGGGTATGGCGTCGCCTGCAAAACCTTGGTGCATACGCCCTTCAGAACTCGGTCTACCTGCTGCCTTTTTCGGAAGAGATCGAAAAACACTTCCGCCAGCTTGCTCATGAGATTCATGAGATGGGTGGGGAGGCCAGTATTTTTTCTGTGGTGGCCCTGGACGTGGTGGACGAACGCCGGATTATGCAGACGTTACTGGATGCGCGTCACGCGGAATATGATACCGTGGTGAAGGTCTGCGCGCGTTTCCTGGGGAAGGCGCTGGCGCTGATCGAGGCGCGCAATTGGGATGACCAGATACACGCGGAGTTTGCCGAGGTGCTGGAGAAGGTGCATGTCCTGTTCCGCACCGCCAGGCGTCACGATATGTTGGGCAATCTGACGGCGACGAGGCGCGCGGCGGCGGCCGAATCGCTGATGGTGTGCGAGCAGGTGTTCCGCGCGCTACTCGAACAGGAGTATACGCACGCACGCCGCCTCTTAGAAATGCATAGCGATCTGCTTGCCGGGACTCCCGATACCACTTCTCGCAGCACATTGGCCGGTCCCTCTCCTGTCAGGGGATCAGTGGAACCAGAATACCTGGCGAGCGGACGTGAGGAAACTGAGCCGCCAGTCCCACCACTGTAAAATTGCCCGGCCAGTGATGTCAAGAATCTTGTGGCGCCAGCCGATACTTTATGGTAGACTTATTGATGGAACTGGTTACAACCAAACGCGCGTTTGAATCGTATACTTAAATAGCACCTGGATATGCCCTCCGGGCGATAGACATCTTCTCTTAGAGAGAGGGAAATAAGCATGCAGAAACATACTCCTGTTCGACCAACCCGTGGTGCCGCCCCCGTTGCCCTTGATATGCGCGAATTGCTCTGGCTGTATCGCATGCAGCTTGGTTTGGTCGTGGCTGCGGCCTTTGCTGTGGGGGCCTTCCAACTCCTGCGACTCCTGTTCTTCTAAGCACGGACTTGCCCGCCGGGGAGATCCTGGCGTAGCCATATATCAAACGAGACCCTTTATCTTCTATAGCTTAGGAGACGAAGGGCCTTGCCCGTTTATGAGGAAGAAGTTGTATGCAGAGTACCACGAATGTAACTTCCTTCCAGCGTGCTATGGCTATTCGCATGGGAGCGGCCTTCTTCCTGGGTATTCCTGTGGGTTTCCTATTTCGCCCTTTGCTAGATCCCGCAACACTCATTCAGCCAGCTCCGCCCAGCTTCTCACTGTGGGGATACTGGCAGCTTCCGGCCCTCCTGTTGCTGGGTGCCATGCTGCTCAAGGTGCCGTTCTCTTCTCCTGCTTACCCGTCTGGAAACATGCGCTGGCCGGCGGTGTTGAAATACGGTGTCTTCGGTCTCCTGAGCGGCCTGCTTGTTGTCTTCGCAATCGCGCCATCGGATGTGTTTGGCATCCTTGAGTCTGGCGGGAGTTTCTCTTCATGGCGTACCTTCTTCATACTAAGTGGTTTTCTCGCGAATCCCCTGGTTGTTGGCATCGCCGCTTCATTTGCTCTGAGAGGAAGAAAGAGTGATCCAGGCTGGCACGCGCCTGTAACAGCAATTCTGGCCTGGGCCGGTACACTTACACTCTTCCTTCCGCTTGCTGTTGTCTATTTTCAGGTCATAAAGCAAGTGCCGCAGAGGTATTTTCTCTCAGGTGGCTCTTTGTTGTGGGCAGGGCTCCCGGTCTGGCTTCTGCTGGGTTTCCTACTTGCTCTCATTGGTGGCTTCTTTGGCAGACTATTTTCGAACCTGGTGGTGGAGAAACTCTGACTGGCAGCGATGTTCAAGGCGTGGGTGGCGTGCTCGTGCTGGCTTCCTGATCCCACAGCTCTACAAAATGCACCCAGTTGTGAAGCACATGGAGCGTTACCGCTTCGTCGAAGGTCACGTCGAACGCGTAGCCAGTATCCAGGTTCCAGTTGCGCAGGTCGGCGCAGAGTATAGCTCGCTTGTCACGCCGCTCTCCGGCGCTGACATTGGGGTTGCGCAGTGCTGCATAGAAGTTGATCGCGTTGCGACAGAAGCGTGTACTGAGGCGTATGGCGTAGCCTATAGCCTGTTCAAATGTGATCGTACCTGGTTCGCCCTCACCTGCCGCGATGGTGGCGATGATTTGCTCGCGTACCCGGTTCTTTCTCAGCGCATAGAGTGTCAGCAGGCGAGAGATGTCATGGCCTGCCAGGTAGCGTTGTAGTTGTTGGAGTCCGGCCAGGTGGTCTACGCGGAAGGCGGCGGCCTGTGTCTCGTCGAGGTGATAGGTGATCTCGGCGGCCTGGGTAAGTTGGGCAAGAATGGGCGCGGAGAACGTTGGCCGCCGCGTGAAATTGCGCGCCGCCGGTGCGATATATTGCGCCCAGGGCTGACCCGTCCAGCCCGCTCGGGCGCCTGTGGAGTTGAAATAGGTGCTGGCTATATATTCATCCAGGCATAATTCCACGTAAAAGTGCGGGCCGATGCGTTGGAAGGCGTGTGGTATGTCGCTCTGCCGGTAGGTGGCAGCCAGCGCGTTGATACAGGGATGCAGGGCGATATCCGCCGCTATATGGGATAAATAGCCCATCGTAAAGGCCAGTGCCTGGCTGCGCAGGGCTGGCGAAGGGATCTCGGCAATGAGTTCAAGGAAGGCTATCAGAATGTCGCCGGAACGCTGAGTATGCAGCAACTCAGACCAGTGCATCCTGCCAACCGTTGCTTGCTGATGCTCCAGTCTGGCGCGCAGTCGTTCGCCGGACATGGCGTCCTTCAGGTGCAGCTTCTGATAGAGGCTGATATCGGGAGCCAGCGCGCCCAGGAAGGCCATGGCGGAGATATCGCTGCCAGGAAAGCCAAAGTCGACATCCGGCAGCGGCCCAGTATTCCAGATAGCGCCCGTGGCCGTCGTCTGAGCCGGAGCGACCCAGCCATGAGCGCGGCGGCGCAGCGCGCTGGCATCGAGGAGCAGTGAACCCAGCTCCTGCCCCGCGTCTTGATTTTGCCGGGCCGTCTCAATCAGGACTCGCCAGTGCGTGAGAAATGCTGGCATGCTTGGATGCCCCCTTTAACTGTCGACTTCCGTACCGTCAATACTGTAGCTGGTTGGCCTGCCTTCGTTATCCAGAAGAATGACTACCAGGCTTACTCCTGGGTGTAACGCTGTTTCAGTGGGTGCGGCGCCCTGCTGCCGGAACTCAACGCGAAAGGCCACTTCGTCGGCCGGTTCCGACGCAAAGGCACCTTCATCTTCTGAAAGCTGTTCTTTAACACCTTGACGCAGCACCTGAAGCAAAAACACTTGTCCGGTCGTGGGTATTTTATCCAGGCGCAGTACGTGGAAACGCTCCTGGCCGGCTGCTGTAGAAATGGGATCGGCTTGCAGGCTGTATTGCTGCATGTTGTGTGGTGAGAGAGGCACGTCCAGGGCGAGGAGATGCGCCTGTTCTGGCGCGTTGTCCTGGTGCTGTCCTTGCTTCCCTGTGGAAAAGACGATACAAGGAACAGTTACTTCGAGGTGAAAGATTGGCTGCTCGTGGCTATCCATCCTCTGGCCCTCTTTGTCGCGTTCACTGACTCGCGCATAGCGCTTATTGCATGAGATTACTAGTCATTGTACCCAACTTAGGAGGCAGATGCAATGGACTTGCGTTCCAACGTGAGAGCGAGTAAAATCCATCCATAGTACTATGACCATTCATTCATCCAATTGAGAGCTGCATGAACACACCGGTATCGAAGCCCAATACATCGATCCCTGCCCGTCCCGCGCGCGATGTGACGCCGCGTCGGCTGATCGTCACGGCGGGGGTGGTGATCTTCGCCGTGCGCGACTGGTCCCTGTGGGTATTGTTGCGGGAAGGACCGTGGGGGCCACCTATGCGGCTTGTCCTGGGTACCGAGTCGGTAACTGACGCGGTCGATCGCACCATTGAGGCACTGCTGCTGTGGCCAGAGCATGCTCCAACCATGCGACTGAAGGCGGGCTGGATCGAGCAGCAGGTCTACGTCTGGGGGAGCGCGGACCAGGGGGCGTCGGTCTCTCTCATCCATAGCGTGCTGCTCCGGGCCAACCGCGACGAACTGCGTCCCAACCTGCATCTCCAGCCCGTGCCGAGCCTGCGCGTGCAGTGGACGCTGGTGGCCGAGATCGAGACGGGCCAGCGCACACTTGATCCCGAAATCGCCCCGGTGTTACAGATCGCGCTGAATACGTTGCGGGCCGAGGTGCAGCGCAACCCTGAAGTCGTGCTGCGCTACCTGGCCGATATGGTCAGCGGACCTGAGCTGGAACGGCCCAAAAAAGCTGTCACCAAACGCGTGGCGAGAGATACCCTGCCCCTCGGACTGCTGAAGGAACCGGCGGTCGGCGATGGCATCCTCACGCTGGCCGAGGCCGCCCTGCTCTACCGCGCGTTTTTCCCCCCAGATGAGCAGATCGACCTCTCCAACGTGCGCCGCCGCTTTTTGGCCACGAACACATTGCAGCCGCTTGACGAGGAGCGTCCAGTGCGCGGTCGCGAACTGGACTGGCGCCGCGTGAGCCGCGCGTACCGCTACAAGCCCTCTGAGTCTTCGTAGGTGGGGGTGGTATCAGCTCGTTCGTCTTGCATCTATCTGCGCCGTCTGATACACTCTGCCTATGCTGAAGGATACAATGGACCTGGCACAGCTCTGGCAAGCATGGCCGATTGCAGGGCCATGGCGTCTCTCACCTCTCTCCGGTGGTACCAATAACCTGGTATGGCGCGTGGAGACTGTAGATGGAGAGCGCTACGTTCTGCGCCTGTTTCCCGATCTCACTTCGCTTCCGCGTCTACGCTATGAAGTGGCTCTGCTCAGAGCCTTGTCTGATGAAGATTTGCCGTTTCACTTGCCTTTGCCCGTTCTGACGCACAGCGGAGAGAGCATAGCCTTCCTTGATCACGAGGCAGAGACGCTGGCATTCGCGATCCTGTCGCCCTTTTTGCCGGGATCGCACCCTGATCGCAACGATCCTGTGCTCGCGCCACCTGCTGCTGAGGCCATGGCAACGCTCGACAACGCGCTTGGGGCCCTGCCGGAGATAGTAACGACTGACGGATTTGAGCCAACCTTCTCGTATGGAGGTCTCGTCCGTGGGTATGCGTCTGTACCAGATCCCCTCACGGCTGTGGAGCGCTTGCCAATAGAGCGCACTAAGGCTCGGCTGATACAAGACATCCTCATATCGGTACGGGAAAAGGTCCCAGGCATGTATACACACTTACCGCAAAAATTGTTACACCTGGATTATGGTCCGGCGAATATTTTTATGCAAGATCAGCGGGTTACAGCGGTCTTTGACTTCGAGTTCGCTGGCATCGACCTGCGGGTGATGGAGCTGTGTGTGGCACTGAGCTGGTGGCCGGTTCACCTCATGGGCACAGGTAAAGAGTGGGAAATAATAGATGCCTTCGCGACAGCCTATCTAGCTGGCTTCCCTTTGAGCACAGAAGAATTGCATGCCATCCCTGATGTGCTGCGCTTGCGGGATGCAGGTTCGCTCGTACATCGCATGGGACGTTACTCTGCAGGCCTGGAGACAGATGTCAGGCTACAGGAGCGAGTGGAACATTCGCTATGGAGAGAAGCATGGCTACTCACTCATCGTGAGATGTTGCAGCAGCACGCCAGGACCTGGGGCTGATCGGCACCCACATCCTTGCCCTACTATATAAGGGAATTTCCATTGAAGTGAGAGGCTGTCTCTATCTCCCCTCGTATCTGCATCACACCCTGCTTGATAGCCTGAATTATGAGTTCAGGCTCATCTTAGTTGATTAGATGCCCACTATTCTCGGCCTGTATGCGCTTACTTCTGGTAGATAGCTTCGTCAATTCCCGTTGCATCTGTTGCCATGTTTGCTCAAGCTCACTACAGTGG
>JALYTT010000611.1 GCA_030854145.1 Chloroflexota bacterium
TGGCCTGGCAGAGCGAAGCAGTGATGCGGGGAAGGATGCTCGTCTGCAACAGAAACTCCTGCTGGTCAGCTGGCAGTGTATGCAGTACCTCGTTCACAAAGTAATCCTGAATGCTCCAATAACTTCCCGCGAAGGTCGAAAGCATCTGCCTGATTTCCTGCTTGCCGTCGGGCCAGTGGAGTGCCTGAGCGAGCAAGCGTAAGCCAGCCGGCCACCCCTCCAGCCGTGTGTGAATCTGTTGGAGGAGCTCCGGCGAGAGTGCGAAGGAAAGCTCTCGCTCGAAAAAAGCGTTCGTCTCTTCCAATGAAAAGCCCAGGTATGGAGGATAGATGGCGAGCAACTCGTTATGCCCACGCAGGCGCGTCACCGGGAAGGGGAGATCACCCCGAATGAGCATCACCAGGTGCAGCGAGGTTGGCAGGTGATCAAGGAAAAAGCTGAATGTTTCGATGACCTGGGGAGAACTGATTGCATGGAGATCGTCCAGAATCAGGATGCCAGGGTGTTCAAGCTGGCTCAATTCATTGAGCAGGGCAATGAGCATCATGTCCAGCGGCTTAAAAGGTGGTAGGCGATGGGCGAGCAGCAATTCCAACGCCTCCTTGCCAAATCCTGCCTGGAATTGCTGGCAGGCGGTGATGATATAGCGCCAGAAGCGGACGGCGTCGTTATCGTCCTCGTCCAGGGTGACGCTGGCAACGCGGGGAAAGTCTGCGTGAGTGCCACGTTCCGCGATCCATTGGCTAACGAGTGTTGTTTTGCCATAACCGGCCGGTCCGGCAACGAGCGTCACTTTGTGTTCCAGTCCAGTATCCAGGATCGCCAGCAGATGCTCGCGTAGCAGGAGCGATTTCTGGAGGCGTGGCAACTGGAGCTTGGGTAGCAATAGCGGCTCGAACGCTGGAGCGCTTGAGACGTGAGCAACTGGCGTGGCTGGAGGCTGTGTTTCGTCCTCAGGTATTAACAAGGCTGTGATTTCCTCCAGTCGCTCTATACTCAATTGAGCGCTTCGACCGGCGTAACGTTTGACCATGCGCTCTTTGTGCCGCCGGTAAGCGTACCAATAACCTTCGCCTCTACGCCTGCGCCTCTCTTTTAGGAGATTGATCTGCCCGTTGCGACCATGAAAGGCAAACGCATGATGCTCCTCCAGCCACTTCAGCCAGCCTTCTGCTTCCCATGGCAGGGACTGATCCACGCCGTTTTCGAGCGCGCTGAAGAGATAATTTGCCTGCTCTGGCAACCAGTGGATGGCATACTGCGCGCTCTTTGGCATGGGCCTCGCTTTCTCACACTGCTTTTTGCTCCCCAACATCTAACTGTGGATGATTATAAGCCGAGACGAATTGAAAAACAAGTGTTCCTACTAAACGTGAGCTTCCTATAGTCATATGCGACGGCAGCAATCTTGTTCAAGGCATAGTCTGACCGTTCTATAATCCTCCAGTGTTGCTTGCATTTACAGGCAATATGATACTGCTTCCCCCATCCGCCGTCTGCAATGTCTGTGTTGGTGTATTCATGTCGGCGCCGGTCTCCCACGAGAATGGGCCGTAGGTCAGAGTGTAGGGCGTTGTTGTGAAGGTCTGGAGTTGTATGGCTATCGACGAGGGCGCGAGACCTGTTGAGGCGAGTGTGAAGGTGGCCAGGAGCTGATCTCCTGTCCATAGGGAGGTAAAAGTACATTGGCTCTTAATAGCCTGGTTGTTTGCGCCCCCAGGGTGCGCAAGCAGGGTATAGGTATAGGTTGTGCGCATATGAGGTGGTTCCGAATGCAGCAGCCGCCAGCGGGTAAGCAGGTGTGTTGCGCTGTTGAAGTGGAATTGCTGTGATTGCGCATCAAGCAGTTGCAGGTGGTTGACAAACGTAGGCTCCCTGGAAGAGATCCCAGGCGGAGGAGAGACGATGTAGAGCCGGTACGGTGGCCCACCGAGGTGTGGAGGGCGATCCACCAGTGTGATGCGCGCGAATTGTCCCAGCAGAGTATTCGCCAGCCTGTCGTCCGGCCCTACAAGGAAAACGACAGGTCCGGCATCAAGAGCGGGAAGCACGAGGCAGTTCTCGGCACTGAAGAGGGTGTTTGGCGTCTGAATCTGTTCGGCGAGGTAGCGCATCGCCGCCTCGTCGCTGGTATCGGTGGCGATATATACTCTGTGCAGGTGGCGCGACAGCGCCACCTGATCGGCTTCTTTGATGGCCTGCTCCTGGGAACTCAGGTCGCTAAAGTAGAACGCGGGGATCGGCTGGAGCGCGTGCGCGTTGAAGGAGCCGCGGCTGCTATCCACTACTTCGGCCGTGGTGCCTGCCAGTTGCACTGTGACGATGAGACATACCAGCACGGTGATGCCGTAACGTAGCCAGAAGGCCTTCTCTGCTCTGCTCCCACCCCTACTTCCCCAGTGCTGAGCCCACGCGAAGATCCTGGCAAGAAACAGCGCGATCAGGATAAACTGGCCCGGCATGAGCATGATGAGGTAGTGTGTTTGGATGGTTACCGAATGGCGCGAGAGTGCCAGCAGCGGCACGATCTGCCAGCTCAGGAGCAGCAGATATCCATACCTACCGGGGTCCGCACGAAGCTGCTGCCACCATCGTCGGAGGGCAGCAATGCCAGTGTTACCAGCTAGCATTGCTCTCACAGTGTACTCTCTCTCCTTCTTCGTGCGTATGAATGTCAACACTGCTGTAGCAAACCCACCAATCAGGAGCCAGGGCAGCAGGTCATGCAACCAGGAGAGCAGGGGTACGAGCCTGCGCAGGATAGAGTGCGGGTCATCGGGCGGCACATCGTGTGGATTGAGCAGGTTGTGAGCGTAGGGACTGAGGAAAAGTTGGTAGATGGAGATCGCCTGGTTGTCTATGGAGGAAGGCTGGCGCAACGTACTAAGGGCAATAGATACGTCTACGAAGTGCGTAGCGTTTTCCCAGAGCAGATAGGGAAAGAAAATAATCACTAGCGCGATGGTGCTAAGGGCCAGGTCACGCTTACGAATTGTCCCCGGCGCGAGCACACATGCGAGGAGGAATGGCACGGCGAGTACCAGGGTCAATTCATGGAGTTGGTAGAGCAGGCCGAGCAACAGTGTGGCCGGGAAGAACCAGTCCTTGCGTCTCTCGACCGCGCCCCGAAACAGGGCGAACATAAAGAGTATCACCAGTGGCGGCAACAGGTTCTGCTGCCAGATGAAGCGGCTATATTCTACCGGCCTGAGCGCTGTAGCGTAGAGCAGTGCCGCGATAACCCCTGCCGCTCGCCCATAGTAGCGTCGCGTAAAGAGGTATGTCAGGAGTACCGCCAGCGTATTGACCACTCCCACCAGCACCGTTCCCCACAGCGGGTCAGCGCTCAGTAGGGCTGGGAACAGGAGAAAGTAGACCGCGGCTGGCGGATTCATCACCCGGATAGAGGAGACGATCCCGGTCGCTGGCAGCAGGTGGTACGCAATCGCGTCGTGGGCCATGCGAAAGAGCGCCGCCTGGTCTCCGTCAAACTCTCCCGTGTTGATCTGGTATAGGCGTAAGAAGCCCGCAATGCCTACGATGGGGTAGATTTCCCAGGTATGTATCCACGATGGGAACTGTCTGCCGCGCCCGGATTTTGCGGCGTGTTCACTCTCTTGTAATGGGATAACTCTCATCTTCCACCTATTCTCACTTCTCACTACCTACCTCAGCGTCCCTACTGCTCTGTCAAGGTTCATTGCACGAAATAGTAGGGAGCTTCCCCATTTCGCGTAGGGATCCGGCTTGCCGCATCC
>JALYTT010000612.1 GCA_030854145.1 Chloroflexota bacterium
GATACGCCCACGAAGCAGGTCAAAGCCTGCCCCAGCGAGCACGACCGCGCCGCCGCCAATGGCGGAACTCCAACGTTCGATGGACCCGACATTGTTCCACCCGCTCGAACGCCGGCTCTGCTCCATATTGTGTATCTCTTGTGTCGTGGGTGTTGCTGTATCTGACGATATCATTGCCTTGTCTCCTCTCGTTTCTTCCTGCAAAACTGACAACCGTAGACGCATGTGTTGGGAAAAATGGGTATCCATCTCGTCCTCAGGACGAGGCACACTACGAATTTCATTTCGGGCCATAGATAGAACGCCTATTTTTGCTGGATAGTTTCAGTTGCTTGCTTCGCGACATTTTCGAGGAGAAGATCGAACACGTAGGGGCGCCGTTTACAAGCCCGCGCATCACAGGTGAACATGATATCATCGGTGATGCGCGGGCTTGTAAACGGCGCCCCTACGTTATCCGATGTTACGTATGATGTGCGGGCTTGTAAACGGCGCCCCTACGTTATACATGCATGTGTGGCTTAATCCTCGTTCAAGCGCAGAGTCTGGCCGATGGCAGAATGCGAGACGATGCGGACCATCAGGGCCAGGGCACAGATGACGACGAGGGCCGCCAGGGCTGCGGTTAGCCAGGGGGAGACGATGATCCTGACTGGCGGGATGCTTTGCAGCAGGTAAAAGGCCTGCGAGGAGGTATCGCTGGTCGCGCCGCTGGAGGGGACGCCACTAAAGACGAGCGCCGGCACCATCAGCGCCGAGAGCAGGGTGCCAAAGAAGATCCCCAGCAGGAGGCCGGTGATATAGACGATGCCCTGTTCCCACACGAGGACGCTGATCACCTGGCGCGGTGGCGTGCCCAGCGCGCGCATGACCGCGAAGTTGAGCACGCGCCCGCGCGCGCTGAGCCAGGAGGTCAGCAGATTGCCCAGGAGGGCCAGGAAGAGCGCTGTCAGTGTGCCGACCGCCAGCAGACCGATGAGATCGAGGTAGAGCGGCTCCGGGCCGAGTGTGGCCTCAATGGCGCGCCGGTCATAAAGCGGGGTGAGCTGTAGATAGCCGGTGTTCAAGGTGGCGCGTACACTTGCCAGGGAGGCGGCGTCATCCCGTGTGCGTAGCCAGGCGTAGTTCAGGTGGACGAGATCGGCACCCTGCGCCTGCACAAGCTGATCATAGATGGAGGCGTAGGTTTGAAAGTCCGCGATCACCCCTCCCGCCGGCACACTGGTGCCAGTTGAATTGACGACCGTCGGAATAGAGGAGACCCCCGCCATTACTACGAAGGTCGTCGTGATCTGATCATTGGTGTTTGTTAGCGTGAATGTTGCGTCAGGAGACAGGTTCAAGGCGCTGGCCGTGGCGGCATCGACAATGGCCGGCACTCTATTGTGCGCGATAGCCGCCGCGCGCCGGGCCAAAAGCTGATCCATGAGCGATTGGAGCGATGGCGAGGAGCCATCTATAGCCTGAGGAGTCCAGGTGAAAGTGCGTGCAAAGGCGCTGCTATCCACGGCGTAGAACGCGATGGGAACAGAGAGTGACTGCCCCGCTTTCAACGTCTGGACGCTGCCCAGGGAGGCCGCGGTCACCCCACGAATATGTGTGTATGCCGTCGTCTGCCGGCCGAGTTCGTCGTCAAGCGAGGTCACCGCCGTCTGGCCGCTGAAATCGGCGCCGCTACGGTAGGCGGCGACATCGAGGACGCGCTGGGCCTGCGAGCTGACGAAGATCAGGGAGAAGATCATAAAGGCCGTCGCCAGCGCCAGCAAGAGTGTCATGCGCAGCGACTGGCCGGGCGCGCGCGCCATCTGCGCTAGCGCCAGCACCTGTGGCGCGCCCCGATTATGGCTGGCCAGGCGCGCACCCAGCAGCAGCAGTTGGGGGAACAGTCGCAGGAAGAGCAGCATCCCGGCGATCAACAGGCACATCACCCCCAGCATCGTCAGGGGCGTCAGCAGCAGCAGTCGCGTGCCTGCATCGAGGGCATCAGAGTTGGTCAGGTAGAGCGAGAAGCCAAAGGCAACCAGCAGGATAACCAGCATGAAACGATCCAGGTTCAAGCGCCGCCACAGGGGACGGTGCGTTGAGCGCGCCGCCTCCTGCCGCATTGAGAGCACATCCTGGCGGATCGCACGCATGATTGCCAGCGCCATCGCGATGATGGCGATGCCCGCTGCCGCCAGCGCATACCAGCGCACACCCAGGACCACAGCAGCCGGGTTTCCGGCAAGCAGGCTGAGAGCACCTTGATTTTCTGGCGGCAACAGGGTGCGAGCAAGAAAGCCGACCAGGGCGATGGCCAGCAGCGGTCCCATGATCAGCGCCAGCAGTCCCAGGCCCAGACTCTGAGTCACAAAGGCGCCAAAGATCTGCGTGCGGCTTGTGCCCCGGCTGCGTAAGAGCGCAATAGCCTCAGACTGCCGCTCTACCAGCAGTTCCGCCATCATGCTCACAAAGAACAGCACCGGCCCGATCAGCAGCACCATCACGCTGAACACCGGGATGCGCACTACAGAGACGCGGGCGGCATAGCGATTGAGCACATCGCTGGGAACACTGAAACCGATATTTTCAAAAAATGGACGCTGCACAAGAGAGGTGGAATTATTGGCGGCATCTGTCTGGATAGTCGTCATGCCCGCGCTCAGTGTATCGAGGTCATCAATAGTAATATGCGCGGAATTGAGGGGATAGATCCAGGATACCTCACATGGATTCTCAAGCTGCATCCGCGCTGCATGCGCCTCAAAGTACAGTGGACCGAAGAGATTACTGAAGGCTTCCGTTGATGCCATCACCGTATAGAGATGGATAATTGGGTCGAAAGGGCTATTTCGCGCCTCAATATGCGGCGCGAAGTCCAGCCCGCTCCAGAAAGCATCGTTTTGTTGCGCGAATTGGAAGAGGCCGACAACATGGAGCCTGAGAGGCACCTCTATACGATCACCCGGTAGTAATTTAGCGCCTGGGGGAACCGGGAAAATATAACCTATTTGTGTGATAATAACGCTTCCAGGATGAGCATTGAGTTCCCGCGCTTCTTGCGGCGTGAGCGCGACATCAAGATCGGCGCCTGTTTCAAAAGAGGCATGGCGGACAGCGTTAGTATTGTTAGTAGAGGGCAGGTGTCCGGCAACGAGCCTGAGATGGGAAGCGGCGGCAGCCATTGGCTCAGTCACCAGGCCGACCTGGCTATACGCTGGAGGATTTGATAGCTTCGTATCCAACTTTGTACTGGTATACATGAAGGTGTTGGGCATCACAATCGAAACCTGCGCGGAATTGAGAAAAGACCCCAGATTGTTCTGTATCTCAGTGTTAAGTTGCTGGGTTAAGGTTTGCAAGGCATCCGCTGATAGCTGCTCGCTGTTAGCCTGGATAAGGACGCTGCCATGCTGGGGGGCTGCCGCCAGCACGCCGCGCAGGCCCGCCGTCATCGCGACCTGCGAGTAGAGTGGCACCGTGCAGACCACCATCACGGCGGCGATCATGCCCACCCCCGCTAGCAGCAGCAGGCCCCAGGTGCGCCGTACTCGCCACAGCGCCAGCCTGATCACAGGCGTTAGCAGGTTCTTGCTTGCAGGGGAGTGTGTTCCACGCAGGATATGAGCCATAGTATATCCACCGCCTCTTCTCTCATGATAAGGATAGATATGATCAGGGTACAGGCCAGCGCATAGACCCTGGGAATTATTCTACAAGTAGAGACGTGGAAAGAGGAAAACTATTGCATAAGCATCCGATCCGCGTAGGGGC
>JALYTT010000147.1 GCA_030854145.1 Chloroflexota bacterium
CCCATTGGTTACAGGGACGGCGAGGCAAGCCACGCGCTACGGGTCGAGCTGCGACCGTTTGTTGCCGAAGGGTCTGTCGCGCGTGCGCGATTGAAATGAAATCGCCTGGAATATCATGAAACGAGAGATTTGACACGCGACCGATTTCTTCGGTATACTGTAGTGGACCCGCAGTACACGCACAATCTACAACTGAATAGCTCTATGAGATTTGCTCTCATCAAGAGAGGTGGAGGGAAACGGCCCGATGAAGCCCGGCAACCCGCTTGCCTGTCTGTCTATGACATGACAGCGACAGGAAGGGTGCCAATTCCGGCGGAATGTTCCGCGAGATGAGGGGGAAGAGGCGAGAAGCTAAAACCCCTGCATTATCAGGGGTTTTTTTATTGGATAATACACGCTTACTGTAAAAAGGAGGATTGTTCCGTGAACAGCTTTATGAGCAGCCCGAAGCTCTATTTTACCAGCGAGTCGGTGACGGAGGGGCATCCCGATAAGCTCTGTGACCAGATTTCGGATGCCGTGCTTGATGCTATCCTGGCGGAAGACCCCCAGGCGCGTGTGGCCTGCGAGACGGCCACGACGACCGGCCTCGTGCTTGTGGCCGGTGAAATCAGCACCTCCGCATGGGTCGATATGCCGGCAGTCGTGCGCAAGACCATCGAGCAGGTTGGCTATATCAATGCGGACTACGGCTTTGATTATCGTACCTGTGGCATCGTTACCTCGATCGGCAAGCAATCTCCAGACATCGATCTGGGCGTCAGCCACTCGGTTGAGACCAAGTCTGCCGAGCGCCTGAGCAATGATGAGCTGGAGCGTGAGGGCGCCGGCGATCAGGGGATGATGATCGGTTTTGCCTGCAACGAGACCCCGGAGTATATGCCGCTGCCGATCAACCTGGCCCACAAGTTAGCACGCCAGCTCTCGCAGGTGCGCCGCAAGTCCTGGGGCGGTACCGGTCCTATGACCTACCTGCGACCCGATGGCAAGAGCCAGGTTACGGTGCAGTACGAGAACGGCCGTCCGGTGCGCATCGACTCGGTCGTCGTCTCAACCCAGCACGCCAGCTACGTTGACCAGGAGCAGATTCGCCAGGATACCATCGAGCATATCATCAAGCCGATCATTTCGGCCGACCTGATGGATAGCGCCACGAAGATCTACGTGAATCCCACCGGCCGTTTCGTCGTCGGTGGCCCCATGGGCGATGCCGGCCTGACCGGTCGCAAGATCATTGTCGATACCTATGGCGGCATGGCGCGTCACGGCGGCGGCGCCTTCAGCGGCAAAGATCCGACCAAGGTGGACCGCTCCGGCGCGTACATGGCTCGCTATATCGCCAAGAACATCGTCGCCGCCGGCCTGGCCGACCGCCTGGAGTTGCAGGTCGCCTATGCTATCGGCGTGGCCCATCCTCTCTCGCTCTTCGTAGAGACGTTTGGCACAGGCAAGGTCTCCGACGAAGAGATCATTCGCCTCATCAACGAGCACTTCGATCTGCGCCCGGCGGCCATCATTCAGTCGCTGAACCTGCGCCGCCCGATCTACCAGCCGACCGCGGCCTTCGGACACTTTGGCCGCACCGACATCGATGCTCCCTGGGAGGCCCTCGACAAGGTACCGATGCTCCGCAAAGGCGCCGGGGCCAATGTCGAGCAAACCAGTGAGGTTCCCGCGCGGGAAATGCTCGACGTAGAGTAGCAAAGTCGCCTCTGGCACACGAAAGCGGTATTGAGCAGGTGACCCAGGGCGTGAGCGACCATTACGCCCTGAGCCGCCTGCTCAGAAATCCTACCTTCTCATCACACATAGCGTTCAAGCCAGCGCAGTACGCGGTTATCTGCGTCGATTCCATGTTCTGGCTCGCTCAAACCGTGGCCCTCTCGCGGGTAGATGGCCATCTCGACAGGCACATGACGCTCGCAGAGCGCACGGTAGAAAGCATATGCCTGGGCCACCGGCACACCGGGATCATTCTCTCCGTGCAGGATCAGCGTCGGCGTAGTTACGCGCTTGGCGAAGGTGATGGGCGAGTGCTGGTGATAGACATCAGGTTGCTCAAGTGGGTCAACGACAAGCTGCAACACGTCGGCATCAGGGATATTTGTCTGCGCGTGCATATTCAGCCAATCGGAGATGCCCGCGCCCATGACCGCCGCCTTAAAGCGCGTGCTCTGGGTCACCGCCCAGGCCGCGAGGAAGCCGCCGTTGCTCCAGCCGCCAATCGCCAGTCGCTCGCCGTCAGCCCAGCCCTGCGCGATCACGTAATCGATGGCAGCCAGGATATCCTGCAGGTCTTTGCCGCCCACGTCGCCCATGACCGCGTCGGCAAAGGCCGCGCCGTTGCCCCAACTCCCGCGATAGTTCACGCGCAGCACCGCGTAGCCTGCCGAGGCGAGTACCTGTGCATACCTGAGGGTCCAATGGTCGCAGTAGGCCCCTGATGGCCCTCCATGCACATCCACAAAGAGCGGTGGGGGTGTGCCTCTCTTGTCGCTTACCGGCGCTGTGAAGATCGCATGAACACGAGCGCCGTCAACGCTCGCAAACTGAATGCGCTGGCTGCTCGTCAGTGTCCAGGTCTCCTCAGGTATCGGATTGAGTCGTGTGATGCGCTGCCAGGTGATGCTCGCGGCCTTACTATCTTCCTGCTCCAATGTGCCAACGTGTACATCGGGTGGCTGTTGAGGGGTAGAATGCACCGTCGCAAAACGCGTGAGATCAGATGAAAGCGAGAGCGTTGGCTGATCCCACTGCATGACGAAATCGTGCTCAAGCAGGGTTGTGGCACCACTCACTGTGTTCAGGATGCCGATCTGATGGCTCACTCCGGCGACGGCTGTATACAGCAGGCGCTGGCCATCGGGAAACCAGGCGCACCATGTCGGACTGCATTCGATACGCGGTGTGAGGTTGCGTGCCTCGCCGCTTTGCAGGGAGAGCAGGAAGATGTCACCGGCCCCGCGCCCCGGATCGCTCCAGCGACCAGAAACATACGCCAGGTGCTGGCCATCGGGGGACCACGCAAGTGCCCGCGCCTGCATGCTGACCGGTGTGAATTGTGTCACCTGCCGGACAGCTCCTCCTGTGACAGGGACGATCCCAATCTGACTGTGATACCAGCCAGTCTCCTCCGGCTCGTGGGCGTAATATAAGCCCAGGTGCTTGCTATCGGGCGACCAGGCATACTCCCACACAGTGATGCCATCGGGGGTGACGGCTTCAGGCAGCGTGTAGTCAGGGCGCACAGTCCAGAGTCGCTGGTGGCGGCTTTTAGCGGGGGGAAACACTTTCGGATCGTTCTGCGGATCTTTGCCCGTGAGCGAGAGGAACGCGATGCGACTGCTGTCAGGCGACCACGCAATCTCGCTGATGCCATTCGGCATGCTGCATCCCTGTCTGGCTTCACCGCCGCCAGCAGGCATCAGATATAACTGGGATTGGCCCTGTTCACCTTCCTCCTTGGAAAGGAAAGCCAGCCATTTGCCATCTGGCGACCAGCGCGGGCTTGTGCTGTGCTTTCTCCCATCCAGCAGCGGCTCTGGCTCACCACCGCTTGCCTCTGCCAGCCAGATATGGCTACGCGGTTCGCGCTGTTTCGGCTGCTGCTCCTGTACCACGTAAGCGATGCGTTGCCCATCAGGCGAAAGCTGTGCGTCATCGACAAAACGGATGTCTCCCAGCATTTCCGGGGTGATAGGCACGCGCTGGCTGCTGGTCGGCGTGGTCAAGGCTTTTTGAGGTGTATTGCTCAAGGAAAGCTCCTACTCTTTTAATTACTTGACGTTGTAATGTACTGCCGAGATACTTGTGAGGATGCGATACTGCAAAATGAAGATCGGCATAATGGCTGGCAAGTTGTTCAGGTCATCTTACATTACGTTCATTGTATGGGGCAAGCCCTTGCCAATAGCCTATATAATTACTTGTGCTAAGTGCGTTTTACAAGAGGGTGTTATGACAGCGCTACATCGTACCACATCGTAGGCCAAGAAAGGGAACTGACAGATGGATTTTTCGCTCAATGAGGAGCAGGTGGCTATTCGTCATACCTGCCGCGAGTTCGCGGAGCAGGAGATTAAGCCACGAGCTGAAGAAATGGACCGCACCGGCGCATTTCCGTATGATCTTATGCGCAAGATGGGGGAGTTGGGGTTGCTGGGTCTGCCGTTCCCAGAAGAGTATGGCGGCGCGGGCGCGGATTTTCTGGCCTATTGCCTGGCGATTGAAGAGATCTCGCGTGGCGATGTCTCGGTCGGCATTACGATGGAGGCGCATACCTCGTTGGGAGCCACCCCCTTCTATCTATTCGGCAGCGAAGAGCAAAAACAGCGCTTTTTACGGCCCTTAGCCTCCGGCGAACACCTGTGGGCCTTTGGTCTGACCGAGCCGGAAGCCGGCTCTGACTCTGGCGGCACACAGACCCGCGCGCTGCTGCGCGACGGGCAGTGGCACATCAATGGCTCCAAGGCCTTCATTACCAACGCGGGCACCGATATGACCAGCGGCGTGACGATCACTGCGATCACCGGCAAACGCGCCGATGGCCGCAACGAGATCACCAATATCATCGTCCCGAAGGGTACCCCTGGCTATAGTATTGGCAAGCCCTACAAGAAAATGGGCTGGAAAGCCTCCGATACACGTCCCCTGTCCTTTGAAGATTGCGCGGTCCCCGCAGGGGACATTTTGGGGAAATGCGGTGACGGCTTCAAGCAGTTTATGCAGATCCTCGACGCCGGGCGTGTGGCCATCGCGGCGCTCTCCGTTGGCCTGGCCCAGGCCTGTCTCGACGAAGCCCTCGATTACGCGAAGCAGCGCAAACAATTTGGGCAACCTATCAGTAAATTCCAGGCCATTCAGTTCAAATTAGCCGATATGGCTATGGAAATAGAGCTGGCTCGTTTAATGTATTATAAGGCCGCCTGGTTGCATATGCAGGGACAAGCTTATACCTCGGAAGCTGCGATGGCCAAGCTCTTTGCTTCGGAGACGGCCAAGCGCGCCGCGGACCAGGCAGTGCAGATTCATGGTGGCTATGGTTTTATGGATGAATACCCGGTTTCGCGCTACTGGCGCAGCGTCAAGGTCAACGAGATCGGTGAGGGTACCAGCGAGGTGCAGCGCATGTTGATCGCCAAGAACCTTGGATGCTAGAAACCGGAATAGCACAAAGGAGAGACGTGACTATGGAGATCCCTATCGGTTCAGACACGATTACCAGCAAGCAAGCACCCGTTCATGAGGGGGCGCACAGAGGTTTGTTGGAGGGTATACACTTCAGGTTCCCTATATACCGGCATGACCACCCTCCGGTTGTCGATGTGAATGAGGTCGCTGACGACCAGTTGACGTTTGGGCAGAGAATCGCTGACGTAGTAGCTAAGAATATGGGAAGCTGGCGTTTTATCATTATCCAGAGTCTGATTCTAGTGTTATGGATAATACTCAACTCCGTCGCGTGGTTTGTCTGGAAATGGGATATTTACCCTTTTATAGCCATGAACCTTGTATTATCATGCCAGGCAGCTTATGCAGCTCCAATAATCATGATGTCTCAGAATCGCCAGTCGACCAAGGATCGTTTGACTGCGGAGAACGACTATGTCACCGATTGTAAGGGCGAGGAGGAGATTCGCCATATTATGGATCACCTGGATCACCAGGATGTCATGATTCTCCAGGTGCTCCAGCGCATTGAAGCCCAGCGCGAAGAGCTACTCAAACGCCTGGGCACACTTGATCCCGCTCTGGCCCAGCGCCTGGGAACTGATATCCTGCATATCAGCGAAGAGATGGCCGAGGAAGAGACAGGAGACAGCAGTATGAGTGGGAACTCGTAAACTGGTGTGGCATAACTCTGGCACGGTGCATGCACCAACAAATCCGCTAGGGAAGTGTCATTACATGTCGTAGGGACGCGATAAATCGGGTCCCTACCTTGTATTCTTCGGCCAGTTAAATGCCATAATCGTGGCTGATGGGCCGGCATTGTTAGTGGCGGGCGTTGTAGTGCCGTCGCTGTTGACGGTCCAGACGGTCGTATTGCCGTTGACTGACACGAACTGAGCGTTGTCCAGGACCGAGCCGACGTTGACGGCGATGCCCGGCACCACGTCGTACATGCCGTATGTATGGTTGTCTTCCTGCCACAGGATAAAGTCTTTGCCGCCCTGGAGCGCTGAAACGTGACCCGCAGTGGAGATCTGCGTGAAATCTGTACCCGCTTCAGCATCCAGCGGGAGCATGAAGAGCGTGCCGCTCACGTAATCGTCCAGTGGCGGCAGGTAGATGCTATCGCTGGCCTGGGGGGTCACGGCAGGGTTCATGGTCACCGTTGGTTCAGGCGCGACAGTGGTGGTTGGCTGGGCCGTTGCCAGCGAGCCATCTGAGATGGTGTCGTTTGTGTTCAGGATGAACAATGTGTTATCAACGATGGTCGGGTGGAACGACAGGCCATCCGTGCGGAACAGCCAGGTTTCGGTGATCGTGTGCCTTCCCCAGCGTCCGGAGAGTGGAGCTGGCGCTACGACAGCCTGCTGGGTCCAGATGTTGCTGTGGATGGTGCCCGTATCGGTCAGCCACTCGTCCGCCCAGTACATCATGGTTCCATCGTTATTCGTTGTGGGCGATGTAAAGATATGCCCAGGGTCCGCTTTGGCAATCTCTACCGGCGTGCTGGCCCCATCGGTGCTCAGTTGATAGCTTAAGAGCTGAGATGTGCCGGTTTCATCAACTGAGGCGACCAGCAGGGTATTTTGCGTGAACCAGATGCCCTGGATCGGTGTATGCACCAGTACGGGGGTGACCTGGGCATTGAAGGTGCCAGAAAGTAGCACAGCAGGCTCACCTGGACTGGTGAACGCGTTCTTCAGCGAGAGCGCGCGCAGACTCCAGGTACGAACCGCGTCATGCGAGCCGTAATGGAAGATGTGTTTGTGTGTTGTGGGTATAGGCGTGGCGACATCAAGCTGCAACCATACCAGCCAGCCATGCGCGCTCCCCAGAACAATGAGCGGGTTGCTGCTCGCGGTCGCCAGCAGCGGGGTGCTGATCTGCGTTGCGCGGTCCAGGCGTTCAAGCATCCAGGCGTTATCAGGGCTATCACCGTAGGCTGTGTAGTAGATGGAGTTGCCATCAGCCACAGCGCTCGTTACATACTGGTATGTAGTATCCGTGGTATAGGGAACCCTGAGCACGCCAGTAGGTTGAGAGACGCTCTGCACGCCGACCTGGCCGGCAGGAGTGTGCGCCAGCAGGACCAGCGAGGTCAATCCTCCCACCATAATTGCCAGCAGAAAAGCTGCCGCCAGCCCGATCACGGTAAACTGGGGTGACAGCACGGGACGACGACGTTTGCGCTGCATAGGAAGCACTGGCAACGGTCCCGTTTCGGCGGTTGAGAAGGTCGTGCGCGGATCTGCTATCTCCGCCTGTCGCGGGTGCTCTGGCAGGTACGGCTTGAGGAATGCTGGAGGAGGCGGCGCCCCTGAGCCAGACCCTTTCATGAACTCGGAGTGCTCGGCAGCCAGCGCGCGCATGAGCTTTTCGTGCATGCCTGGCGGCGGCTCAATAGGCGGCAAGGCGCGTATCTGCTCACCAATCATAGCAGAATGCGCCAATGCCTGCCTGCACGAAGCACACTGCTCCAGGTGCTCATCCAGTTCGGTAAGCTCCACCTGGTCATCATCCTGCAATTCACGATATGCAGCGAGTAGTTCCTGCGCCTGAGTACAATTCACTCTTCACCCACCTCTTGCCGGTATAAAGCGATAAAACGTTCTCTTGCACGCATGAGTCGCATTTTAACAGCCGATGCGCTGATAGTCAGCATGTCCGCGATCTCCGCACAAGAGAAGCCATTATTCTCGTATAGCCATAAACAAACAGCATATTTAGGTGGTAACTGCTTCATGACATGCTCAACGATTTCGCGGTCGGCCACACGGCCCTCGAAGCGCCCGCCATCGTAGCCTCCATAGATCGCGCTGACCGCGCTTGACCGCCCCTCGCTGGAACTGTCATTGCTATTGAAGCTGTCAGACGATGAGCTTCCCGCATCAGAAAGCACGCCCGCGCCTATGCCACGGTCCTCGTTAAACAACGACAGCGGAAGCCAGGAGATCAAGCGCCTCCTGCGCAGCGCATCTGTAGTTGTGTTCTGCGCAATGCGGTACAGCCACGCGGATAGCGCCCCTGGTTGTACTACGGTGCCCGATAGCAGTGCCCGGTAGGCTTTGACGAATACATCCTGCGCCAGATCAGCGGCCTGTTCACGGTTACCGATCAGGTGGTAGATAAAGTTCGTGATGGGCGTCTGGAAGCGAACGAAAATCGCCTCGAAGTCCGCCACGTCTACCCCCTGGACTTCCTCCCGTGGAACGGCCACTGCTGCCGAGAGCGTTTCAGTCGCCTGCTTCTCTTGATTGCTTGCAACTTCCACGCAACCATTGTCCTCCTCTGGCAGAGGCGCGGTCGGCTGGCCTGTGCGGGCCTCGCTCATTACTGAGCGCAAACCACCATTCGTAGTGTAGAGACGGATAGAGGTGTCCATTGGTTACATTAGCCTTCTATCTCTATAGAAATTAACCCCATTCATACATTAGACTCACTTCTTCTCTTGTAGCATAACACATTTAGATCACAAATGCTGTGAAGTATCAGACTATTGCTATGCATAATTTCCTATACAAGTTGGCATAATTTTCTATGCACATCGCTCGCCCTTCGTAGCTGCGTGATTTATCACGCTGAGGCAAGCCCGATGACATGTCAGCCCCCGCGTGATAAATCACGCAGCTACGAAGAACGAGCCACTTATGTCTGGCCATAGATTCTGGTTGGCAGCCCTGTACAGAATAGGACGGTCTCATCTTCAGGGTGTAAAACGTGCCTTGCCAACAACTCGTGGTACGCGGCGACGGTAGCCGCGGCCTCCAACCCAATCTGCAAGCCTTCGCGCTCGGCGGCATAGCGCATCATATGTGCCATGGCCTCATCGCTCACACGCAGGGCTGTTCCGCCGCTTGCCTGTACGGCGTGCAGGATGAGCCGGTCGCCGATGGCCGCGGGGACGCGCAGTCCCGCCGCCCGCGTTGTGGCCTCCTGGGCCGGCCACGGTTCCGCCTCGTCGCGCCCCTGTTCAAAGGCGCGTACCAGCGGGGCGCAGCCCTCGGCCTGCACGATAATGATCTTTGGCACGCGGGCGTCTTCCAGCCAGTCCAGGGCGCGCAGCTCGGCGAAGGCTTTCCACATGCCTACTACGCCGGTGCCGCCACCGGCGGGATAGATGATCGCCGCCGGCAGTCGCCAGCCGAGCTGCTCCACCAGTTCCAGGCCCATTGTTTTCTTGCCTTCCGCGCGATATGGCTCACGCAGCGTGGCGACATTGAACCAGCCGCGCTCCTGGGCCACTACCGTCGCACGCTGACCGGCGTCACTGATCAGCCCCGGAACAAGTTCGACCTCGGCGCCGTAGAGGCGTGCCTGCTGTATACAATCGGTGGGAGCGTCTTCTGGCGCGACAACATAAGCTGGTAATCCGGCGCGGGCAGCGTAGGCGGCCAGGGCGGCCCCGGCGTTGCCCGCTGTCGGCGTCACAAAGCCGCGCACACCCAGTTCCACCGCGCGCGATACCGCCGCCGCCATGCCTCGTGCCTTGAAGCTGCCCGTGGGATTCTGGCCTTCGTCCTTCACAAAAAGACGCGCGCTGTGCTCCGTACCCTGTGGTGCCAGGCGCGGAGTGGCCAGCAGCGGGGTCATTCCTTCACCCAGGCTCGCGATATGTCGTTCTTCGCGCACCGGCAGCAGTTCGTGGTATCGCCACATGCTGGCTTCACGCCGCGCAACCTCAGTGCGCGTGAGGCTACGCGCCACGGCGGCCAGGTCGTACTGGGCCAGTAGCGGCCTTGCGCAACACAGGCTCACACTCTGGAGCTGGTCTGCCTCGTATCGTTGCCCGCACAGGCTGCATTGTAGGTGGCTCAGGTAGCTAAAACTGGCGCTCATATGTCATAGTATATCATATAGTTCTTGTCTTTCCCTGAACTTTCTGGTACCATGACCATATGACAGAGACACTCCTTCAAGCCGCGTCACAGGATTGGGGTATCGTTGGTCACGAACAGGCTATCGACCTGCTGCGGCGCACGCTGGCGGCCGAGCAGGTACGCCATGCCTACCTGTTCAACGGTCCAGAGCATATCGGCAAGTCGCTGCTGGCGCTGCGCTTCGCCCAGACCCTGCTGTGTACCGGTGGGCCGGACCCGCGTGTCGCGCCGGCGGACCCGTGCAACGCCTGCCTGGCCTGTCGCAAGGTGTTGCATGGCAATCATCCCGACCTGCATATCATCAGCAGGCCGCGCGATAAACAGTTTATCCTCATCGAACAGGTCCGCGCCTTGCAGGGCGAGTCCGCGCGCAAGACCCTGGAGGGGCGGCGCAATATCTTCATCATCCTGGGGGCGCACGAGATGAACCCACAGGCCGCGAACTGCCTCCTGAAGACGCTGGAGGAGCCGGAGCCTGATGTCGTCTTGCTGCTCACTACCCCGGACCGCAACCTGCTCCTGCCAACGATCCTCTCGCGTGTGCAGTATGTTCCTATGCACCTGCTCCCCCCTGCCAGGATCAGGGATGCCCTGGAAGCACAGTGGGAGGTCGAGCCGCAGGAGGCCGCGGTCATCGCGGGGTTGGCCGCCGGTCGCATGGGCTGGGCCGTGCAGGCGGTAGAGAATGAGCACCTGCTGACCGACCGCAAAGAGCAGCTTGATCTGCTGACCAGCCTGCTCGCCGCCGGCCGGGTGCAGCGCTTTAATGTGGCTCAAAGCCTCAGCGCCGATAGCGATAAAGCCCGTGCCGCCTTGGAGTTGTGGTTGCTCTGGTGGCGTGATATGCTACTGGCAGCAAACAATAGTCTTGACCTGACCGTCAACGTGGATATGCGTGATCTTCTGCAGCAGCAAGCGACAAAAATCGGCCCATCCGAGGCCGAACGCATGGTGCGTGCCATCTTACGCACGCTGGAGTCCCTGGACCAGAATGTCAACGCGCGCGCTGCACTTGAAGTCCTGATGCTGGATATGCCATCGAAGGCCTAGAGGAGCAAGGATACCCGCACCCCCATTATTCGCGAAGAAGGAGCGCCGAACATGCAAACCGATTTTCACCACCTGCTTATCACGCAGGATAGCGGTGTGCTCACGATCACCTTCAATCGTCCAGAGGTACTCAATGCCTTCAATGATGCTATGCTCGATGAATTGTACGAGGCCGTTGAGGCCGCGGCCCACGATGAGGCGGTGCGCTGCGTGGTGCTCACGGGCGCGGGCCGCGCTTTTGGGGCGGGACAGGATCTGCGCGGCTTCTCCGAGGCGCATGCCAGCGGCCGGCAGCTCAAGGTCAGCGAGCACCTGGAGAAGTATCACCGCGTCGTCTACGCCATTCGCGGCATGCCCAAGCCGGTGATCGCCGCCGTGCGGGGCGTGGCGGCCGGTGCCTCGTGCAACATCGCGCTGGCCTGCGATATGCGCATCGCCGCCGATAACGCGCGCTTCATCGAGGCCTTTGCCAGGATTGGCCTGGTACCCGACGCCGGTGGTGGTTTCTTCCTGCCGCGCCTAGTGGGCCTGGGCAGGGCGCTGGAGATGGCCATGCTGGCCGACGAGGTCAGCGGGCCGGAGGCCGAGCGCATCGGCCTGGTCAACAAGTGCGTGCCGGAGGCAGAGTTTGAGGCGGCGACGCAGGCCTTTGCCCGCCGCCTGGCGAAGGGACCGACGCGCGCCTATGGCCTGATCAAGGAACTCTTCAACAAGGCCATTGAGAGCGACCTGCACACAACCCTGCGCCTCGAAGGCGAACTACAGGATATCGCCATTGAGTCCGAGGATCACCGCGTTGGTGTCGCCGCGTTTTTGCAGACCCGGCGCCCGCCAGAGGAGTACCCCGGTAGATAACTATGCGTATCGATGAACTGTCCCGCAACAATAGCTATACGCAGGGCGCCCAGCGCCGGACGTGGTTACAGCAGCACGCGCCGCAACACCTGGAGCAGTGCCACCGCCTTATGCTCCAGGCATTGCACCTGCGCCAGCCCAGTGCGTCACGCAGCGTACTTGTTCTGGGGGCTGGCGCCTGCACCGAGGTACCCCTCGACGCGCTGGCGCGCGGCGCCGATGAAGTAGCGCTGGCGGACCTTGATCTCGCCGCTATGCAGCAGGGCCGCGCCGAACTCTCCTCCCCCACTCTCCGTCGCCGCGTGCAGATCATGCGCTGCGATATCAGCGGCGGTGTGAGCGCCAACCTGCGTCGCCTACTTGCACACCAGGATTGGGCCAGCCTGGCTACCCAGGGTGGGCGTGCCGTCTTCGATGCCGCCGCCGCCTGCCTGGAACAATGCCCGATCCCCGATCCACCCGATCTGCCGGACCTGGCCACGAGCGGTTTCGGCGTGGTCATCAGTTCACTGGTGCTCTCGCAGTTGTTCAGTTACCCCCTGCTGGATATTCTCGATCACATCCAGTGCGTCGCCCCTGACCTGCTGGTTGAGCAGGAGCGCCACCGCCGCTACCAGGAGGCGGCGCAGGACTTCCGCGTGCGCACGATCCAGTCTCACCTGCATCTCCTGCGCGACCTCGTAGATACGGGTGGAATTGTGGCCCTGATCTGCGATGTGCGCGGCTTCGTCTTCGATGTGTACGGCACCGATGATGACGAGGAGCATCGCCGCGCCATACCTCTCGTCCCCCGCGCGCTCCCCAGGCTTGTGCGCGACCAGTTTCAGGTGATCGAGGCCACGCAGTGGGAATGGCTCACCGACCTGCCAGAGAAGGGGCGGCCAGGGCGCGGCTATGAAGTCAGCGGGTATATCCTGGAAACGCCCTCTTGACAAACCTGCTGCGTCGCTTATACTTGACACATAGCATATATATCATGCACGAATCGTCGCGAGGGACGAAGTACATGCTGGCGTGGGTTGCAGCGAGCCGGAGATGGTGAAAGTCCGGCGTCCCACCCTGTATGGAAAGCCCCCCTCTGGTCCCGGTGCGTAGAATCCACCGGACCGCGATGCAGGACGAACGCTCTCCGGCCGCCTGGCCGGAAGCCACTAATCCTCGCCGGCCGCCCCCCGTTACCCCAGGGCAGGGCATCGAACGCCATGTGAGCCGACCGTTCCCTGTGAGACAGAGAACGCGGCCATTATCACTGCTGCGTCTCTGTGCCTGTAAAGTGGGAAGCGTCAGTTCTTTTGCAAGGTCGGCTTCCAATCAGGGTGGTACCACGGGCTGTATAACGATACAAAAAGCCCGCCCCGACGATTGTCGGGGCGGGCTTTTTGTTATCCGTGACACGCAGATTCCCGTAGCGCGTGGC
>JALYTT010000613.1 GCA_030854145.1 Chloroflexota bacterium
GTCCGTGGGTGACTGGCGAGGCAAGCCACGCCCTACGGATTACGGCCTCTTTCGTGTACGGACGCCGCTCGCCTGCGTCTAGCTCTTTACCAGGCACCCCCACCTTAGAACGGAGGCATACACATGATCCTCTCAGATATAGAGAACGCGGTGCGGCAGGATCTGTTCGATCCGGCAGGCGCCAATCAGCGCTGGGCCACCTCCGATATCGACCGCGCCATCGATAAGGCTGTGGACCGCTATTCGCAATATTATCCCAACGTGGTCTATATCGACCTGAACACGCAGCCGTTCCAGCGCACCTACCCCTATCCGGTCTCCTGGAACGCGGCCTACCCGGTGTGGTGGCTGGAGCGCGTGATCTTTCCTTTGCAGGCATATGGCAGCTACTTTACGCCTCCCGGCGCCGCGATGACGGCGACGGCAGTCTCTGGAACGGGGCTGGCTGTTGGCATCTATCAATATGCCGTGACCTTTCTGAGCCAGGGGGGCGAGACGACGCCATCCCCCATCGCCATCATCACAACCAGCACGGGCAATCAACATGTCTCGCTGGCCAGCATCCCCAGCGGGCCGGCCACAACGGCGCAGCAAGGCGTGGCAACCAACACGGTGCTTGGTCGCAACCTGTATCGCTCGCTGGCGAATGGCGGCGCGCTCTTCCTGCTGACAACGCTCCAGGACAACACGACGACCACATACGTGGATAGCAGCGCAGATAGCGTGCTGGCGGGTCGCCCGCTGCCGCCGGCGGTCAATAGCAGCGGCGTGATGCTCTGGCCGCCCTTTGAGCGCGACTTCGCAGAATATTCCAATCTCTTCGATAGCTCGGCGGCTCTGGCGGCAGGCGGGAACCTGGGCACTGCGGGCAGCATAGGCAGCGGCCTGGGCCTTCCTGGCTCGGTCACGCCCACGTTCACGCTCAAGCTCTCAAGCGCCGAGCTGCCGCAGGATAGCACGCTGGTGATGCGCATCTTCTACGCGACGAAGCACCAGCTTGACGCCAGCGGGTCCACCATTCCCGAAGTTCACCGCGATATTATCACGCTTGGCGCGTGCCTCTATGCGATGGAGGCCTACCAGGTTCCCACCAACGACAACTTCACGTTTCAGGACGGCGCCCTGCACGACCACATGGATGATACCGCGATCCCCACAGCGTGGCTCCAGGCCATCGCCGCCAGGCGCAAGCAGTTCGAGAGCCGCCTAAAAGAGATCAAGGAGCAGCGCGATTTCGCCAGTTCGGCCCGCGTGCATTGGGGCGACGTACCTACGCGCTGGCCGCGGTTATAAAAAGGAGACTCCATGCAGAATTTTTTAACCCTGCTCAATATCGCCGTCACCCTGGGCCTGGTCGCGGGAGGCATCGTGGCCTACCATCAAGGTCTGGCACGCACGGCCGACGAGGTGCAGGAGCGCGTGATCAACGCGTTGCAGCACGAGATACAGTCGCTACAGGACCGCCTGGCGGCGCTGGAGAAGGAGAATACGCGGCTCAGCCAGGTGATTATGACGATCCGCGCCGCTCTGAAGCAGCGCGGCCTGCATATCACCATCGATGGCGAGCTGGTGAGTATCCATGATCGCAGCGGGAACATTACCCAGACCACCCGCATCGTCAGCACGCAGACAGACACGCTGCATAGCAGTTGCAGCGATGCAGAGAAAGAGGTGTAACCATGGCCACAATTGGTCTTGACTGCGAACTGCTCCTGGATGGCAGCGGCTACTTTATCAAGCCGGGCAGCTATCGTATGATCCAGCCACGCGTGCGCAAAGCTACCGTGCGCGCCGACGGCGGCGAGTCGTATGTGGACCTGGGACCCGGCAGGCGCACCTGGGCGATGACGCTGCTCTGCCTCAACGATCTACAACGCTACGACGGCTCCCCGACAGGGCTGAGCGGTCAGCAGTATCGCGACGCCCTGCGCGCCAGCTACACCGGCTCAGCCGGGACCACTCTGTCGTTCACTGATCCCCTCAACGGCAGCGCCGTCTCTGTGCATTTCGATTACTACGCCGAGACGGCGCTCGATCTTCACATGCAGCAGGTTTCCCTGGCGCTGGGCAACCCCGCCGCACTCTCCTACGAAGTGGCTGTCGAGCTGGTCGAGGCGTAAGCTTGATACCATTGGTCCCACCAGTTCCAATCAGCAGGTGCATAGCCGTTCTATCAAATAGAAGATCATAACAACTACACTCGATCCATCGCGGTGAACATAGTACGGCGAGTCTCCACGGCAGGAATGCACACCATGAGAAATAGCGGGAACCTGGCAAAAATTATCCTGGTCACCGGCGCCCTGGTATGGCTGGTAGTCATCGGCGCAATCGGCAGCGCCTTGCCGGCGCAGGCCGCGCCACGCCTGGCCCCTGGAACGGTGACGAGCAGCCCCACATCGGGACCCGCCGGGACGCTTATCACCGTGAGCGGCTCCAACTGGCAGGTAGTACCCGATGGCACCGCAGTCACCTTCGGCTATAGCCCCAATGCCGATTGCAGCGGCGCGGCCATGGTCGGAGGCTCCACGGTACAGGGCGGCGTCTTCAGCGGGGGGTTCCACTGGCCCATGGGAGCTGGCACTCCCGCCACCACCTACACGATCTGCGCCCAGTTCGGCGGCATTCCCCAATCAGCGCCATCCAGCAACACGTTCACTTTGCTCGCGAACCCGCAGCCGCAGCTCTCTGTCTCCCCGGCAACAGTCACCGCCGGGCAGCACGCCACGGTCAGCGGCAGCAACTTCCTACCCGCCGGAACCAGCGTAGCGCTAACGTTGAAGGGGAACGGGGGAAATGTCGCCCTCGGCAACGTCTCCTCGGATGGTAGCGGCAATATATCGAAAACGTTCACGGTGCCGAGCGCCATGTCGGGGACGGCACACGTCGATGCCAGCGCCGGCACCGGGATGACCGCGTCGGCCACCTTCACCGTCAAGGCTGTGGTACCAACAGTCACGCCGACGCCCAGACCGACAGCCACGCCACTCCCAACTGCCACCAGCGCCGCCACAACTACGCCAACCAGCAACACGCTAACTACGCCGACGACCGACCAGGCCAATACAGGTTCGACCCCAGTACCAGCCTCAACGCCGAACAGCATCCAGGGCAATACAAGCACAGGCTCCGGAGGGCTGCCGAATTTCCTGCTCATCGGCATGGCCTCTGGCGTGATCATCGTTCTCGCCGCCATCATGATTATCATCCTGTCACTGCGCGGCAGGAAACAGGGTGTAGCCGCACCTGGTCTACACTCACAGCGCATAGCGCCCTTCCAGCAGGGGGAAGCGTCAATGCAGTCTCTGAACTATTCAGGTGTCCCTTCCTACGTGGATACCATCATCCATGGAGAGCCGGTCGCGCCTCAGCCCTTAAACTATTCAGGCGTCCCCTCCTACGTAGATGCCATTATCCATGGAGAGCCTGCTGTGCCAGAGCTGCCCAACGCCGGTTCATCACCATGGGCGCAGTTACGAGTCAGCAATATGGCAACGACAAATCTCCCAGCAGCGCCGGGACCAGGGGCGCGATCTCTCATCGATGAACTCACCAGGCCCATGCCAGCCAGCGCGGTGGCTCCCCCCATCCCCACCATCCCGCCTGACCCCGCCCTGGAAGCCGCCATCCGCCAGGCCCAGGCAGGCCTGCTCATTGTCCCAGGCGCGGGCCGCCGGGGCAACCGCTCGCCCCACTCGTCCCTTCCTGGATAACCTGCGTCTCCATAGGGCGGGGCATGTATGTC
>JALYTT010000614.1 GCA_030854145.1 Chloroflexota bacterium
CCGGAGGCCCGTTCACACGTGACAGGCGAGGCAAGCCACGCCCTACGGATACGCCTATGGAGCAGGACTACCACGGCATCAGGCATACTGGCGATGCTCTGTCTGCTGGGCATATTGCTCGCTTCCTGTAGCAGCGACACACAACCGGCCAGCGGCACGGCTCACCCGCAACAACGCATCGCCAACAACACCATCAGCTATAGCATCAGCGCGCAAGATGTGCTGATTCGCACATTTCGCGGCGGCGGACACCGGGGCACACTAGACCTCAGCCCCCAGATCAGCATCTATGGTGATGGCACCTATATCCTGGGTCCCGGCCTGAACATGCGCCAGGGCAGGATTGATACAAACGGGCTACAACAATTGCTCAACACCCTGGTAAATACTGACGGCTTGCTCAGCCTGAAGCGGCAGCAGTTTTACGATATCGCCGACCAGGACGCTACCATCTTGCAGCTCTCACTCAACGAGCGGCACTATCAATTTTTGTACAGCAAATTTGGTTCGCGCCAGGAGAGCCAGCAGGACATGGACGCGTACCATCACCTGGAGCAGGCGCTTTCCGCGATCACAACGGCGCTGAACGGAGCAACACAGCCCTACACAAATTCCACGCAGGCGCTGCTCGCATACCAGAATTTCAGTCCCAACCTGAGCCAGTCCATTCCCACGTGGGATCTCCCAGACTTCACGCTGAATCAGCTCGCCACCTTCGAGTGCGGCCCGGTGCCACAAGATATCACTGGCCCCAATGCCGATTCAGGCTGCCTGGAATTCAACATACCGCGAAACGCGCTGCTGCTCACGGACGGCCAGGCCCGCAGAATTACGGGCCTGCTGCACGGCCATCTCAGCGGAGAATTTTATGAACCGAGCACGGGCCTCTACTACATGATTATGTTGCGCGCCCTGCTGCCCGACGAGCTTCCACTCAAGACGCTCGCCATGTACGGCAGCGAGTACATCGATTATACAGGCGTGCCATTATACAGCGGCACCGTACCCACACCCGCCCCAACGCCGAAAGGGTGAAGAAAATCATAAAATCAGAACCAGCCATAGCCCTTACGCGAAACATGTGATATACTACTAGCTGTAACCCCTTTGCAACATGCCAACTGAGAGCCTAGCGCGCCAATCTTGCGGAAGTCGGCATTGAGTCAGATACCCCCTCCTCAAAGGAGAGGGCTTGTACACAGGGTAGTTTCTGCCACTCGTACGAGCCTGCATCTGACCAGGTTCAGCCAGGGGTGAGCAGTCACCTGGCGAGCTATGGATAGTGGGGAGCATGGCAGTTCACCTCATACAAAATACACCCCCAATTGGGACAATCCAGAAAGGAAACATGACCAGAGATTTTAACAAACAGCGAAGAGACGATTCGCGCCCGTCCAATCGCTACCAACCCTCAGAAAACAGGCAGAGAGAAGAGCAACCATCACGCCCGGCCCGTCCTCGGCTGAACCGTGAAATGGTGGATCGTGGGTGGGAATCTGGAGCCCGCCACGATCACGCAGACTACAGGGCGCGCTCAACCACGAACAGAAGGCGCGACCAGGGCTCAGATTATTCCTCAGCCCCAAATAACCGCAAGCCCTTTGACAGTCGCCAGGGCAACCAGTATCCTCGCCCCCGGTCTTTCAACTCAGACGCGCGCTCCTCAGGCGATACACGCTTTAACGGGCAAGATCGCCGTGGCTCTCAGGACAGACCCGGATGGAACAATACACGGCCCCCATTCCAGGGCCGCGAGGCACCTCGCTATCCTGACCAGCGACCCCCATTTCGCGACCGCGAGACGCCTCGCTATCCCAACCAGCGGCCCCCGTTTCAGGGCGGCGACACACCTCGCTACCCTAACCAACGGCCTCCATTTCAGGGCAGTGATGCACCTCGCTATCCTAATCAGCGACCCCCATTTCGCGACCGCGAGACGCCTCGCTATCCCGATCAGCGCTCCAGATATGATGATCGCGATAACACCCGTAACAACGAACGAGGCAACTTCCCTCGCGGAGGGAGGCAAACACACGATTTTGAACGCGACACGCGCTCACCTCACAACGTTCAGCAACGTAGCCCGCAACATCCACGCTGGCAGAGTCGTTCGCTGGTGCAAGGCGAAGAAAGCGCGTCGTATAGAACGAGCGAGCCACGGTACAGGCCGCGTAACGAGCAGTTTGAGGGTGATTACGAACGTTTTGATGCCGCCGACAGACCCGCCCGCCATCCCGGGGATCGTCCAGCGCACACACAGCGCACAGAGGCACCCATAGATGCCAATCAGCAGAGGCGTGGGCGCATGCCAGAGGAACAGCAGAGCGCTCTCCCGTCTGATGAGCATACCTTCAGCAACTCCCGTCCCGTTCGTCGCAAAGACGAGGCCTTCTGGGCAGAGGTTCAGGAGGAAAGCGCCGACCTGGTGAGCCGGGTTACCCCGCCAATGGACGACGAGGATGACGACCTGGATATGACAGAGGGGGTGGCGCCGCCGCAGGCCGAAGAAAAGGAGAAGCCACGTGTACGCAAGAAGAAAGGCAGCGGGGCTGCCACTTCCCATGACCCGGTCCCCAGGCCATCGCACCGTGGCTTCAAGTGGCCCACTTCATAAAGACTGACAAGATTATCCTGACTGTCTGGCGCAGGTACCTGCTCACCGACCTGGGTGCCTGTGCCAGACAGCTATAAACGTCTCAGTTTCATGCGCAAGGCAGGAGGCAAGGTACACACAAGCATGCTATATCCGAGCTACCTTCAACTCTACGAAACAGGCGAACTGGCGGAACGGGCAACCGCGGCCTGGGAGATTCTGCGCAACTGCACCATCTGCCCGCAGAACTGTCACTGCAATCGCATTGCCGGGAAGACTGGTGTTTGTCGATCCGGCACAGAAGCCATTGTGGCATCATGGAATGTCCACCGTCGCGAGGAGCCGCCCATCAGCGGCGTGCGCGGCGCGGGCACCATCTTCTTCGGCTACTGCCAGGCGCGCTGCACATACTGCCAGAATTTTTCGCTCAGCCAGGGAGGTCTGGGGCATCGCGTTGGCCCCGAACGGCTGGCGGATATGATGCTGTATCTGCAGAAGAAACGCTGCCACAACCTGGACCTCGTCACGCCGACACACTTTGTGCCGCAGATCCTGGCGGCGCTGGTCGTGGCCAGTGGCAAGGGGCTGCGATTGCCCCTCGTCTACAACTGCGCAGGCTACGAGAGCCTGGAGACGCTCAAGCTGCTAGACGGTGTGGTAGACATCTACCTGCCCGACTCCAAGTATTCCGATAACAAGCACGCCCTGCGCACCTCGAAGATGCCACATTACGTCGAGTCCAACCAGCTCACCCTGCGCGAGATGTATCGCCAGGTGGGCCCGCTGCAACTCGACGAAGAGGGCATCGCGCGGCGCGGGCTGTTGATCCGGCACCTGGTCATGCCTGAAGACATCTCTGGAACGCGCGAGGTGCTGCGCTGGATCGCGCAAGAGCTGGGGCCTGATACGCCCATCAGCCTGATGGACCAGTACTTCCCCGCCTGGAAAGCCGTTAACGATCCAGTGCTGAACCGCCGCCTGACATGGGAAGAGTATCGCACAGCCCTGGATGCCTTGGATGAACTGGACCTCAGCGCAGGATATGTACAGGAAGACCTCATGGAGCTAGACACAACATTTAGTGTCTAAGCCCAATCATCCCGTATCCGTAGCGCGTGGCTTGCCTCGCCGTCCTGCAACAACCAGGAC
>JALYTT010000148.1 GCA_030854145.1 Chloroflexota bacterium
TCGCTGTGCCTGTCACCACCAGGACGGCGAGGCAAGCCACGCGCTACGGAGACGCGAGGCGGCTCTCCTTTTCGGCTTCCGTGTACGCCTATGAGGCAAGCCACGCCTTCCGCTGCTCAGCTATCCAGAACCTGCTCGCGCAGCGCGCGGGCGCTTTCAGAGAGCGACGCGGCCTGCTCCGTCTCCCCACGTTCCACCGAGGCTACGGCCAAGTTCTCCAGGATGATGGAGATAGCCACGAGGTCTGGCGCCGGTCCCTGCGTGTAGCTGATCAGCGCACGCTGCAACAACGGTTCAGCGGCCTCGGGATCATGACGGGCCAGATAAAGCTCGGCCAGCTTCACCAGGGTGGCGGCGACATCAGGATGGTCCACACCCAGGACCTGCTCTCGTATGTTCAATGCGCGCTGTAACACAGATTCCGCCTGTTCAAACCGTTTTTGCTGGGTAGAAAGCATGGCTACCTGCTCCAGGCATGACAGCAGGTCGGCGTATTCCTGGCCGGGGGTGTGTTCATAAAATGCAAGCAGGCGCTCATATGCCTGCTCGGCCTGCCCCCATTTCTCCAGGGCCAGTTCAAGCAGCGCTATCTTCTGGACGATAGGCATGATGTCAGCGTGTTCTGTTCCCAATGCCCGTTCTTTCGCTGTCAGCAGGCGCTGTAGCACCTCCTCAGCTTCAGCAAGTTTTTCTTGTTGCAGATAGACGGCCGCCAGCTCTGCAAGACACTCCTGCACCCGGCTATCTTCCAGTCCCGGCGCCGTTTCATAGAGCGCGAGCGCGCGCTGGTAGTAGACTTCCGCTTGCTGGTATTTCTCTTCCTCAGCATAGAGCGCGGCCAATTCGCAGGAGGCAGTAGCTAGCAAAGGCTGTTCCCTGATGGATGCATATGTGCCGATTTTGAGCGCCTCCTGATAACAGGCCTGCGCCTCCCTGGTTTTCCCCTGGACTCTATAGATGCGCGCCAGGTCCAGTAGACTGCCGATGGCGGCGGGATCTGTCACTCCAAGCGCGCGCGCATGGACCAGGAGCGCGCGCTGTGACAGCGCTTCCGCCTCAGGATAGTTTTTCAACAGCGCATTTAGCGTGACCAGATTTTGGAGCACGATGCCTACTGTGGGATGCACGAAACCCAGCGTGCGTTCCCAGATGGCCAGCGCCCTTCTCAGGAGCATCTCCGCTTCCTGGATAAGCTGTCGCTCCCAGAGCAGGGAGGCGGCCCAACAGAACACATCCGCGATTGGCTCAGACGAGAAGGTCCATATCGAACTCAAGGCTGCCAGGCGCTGGATATGGACCGTTGTGCGCAGACGGACGGCAGGCGCGGCCTGTTCTAGCACTGGAAGCAGGTGATACAAGGCTCGTAATGCCTGCTCTACCAGGCTTTGCTGTTTAGGCAGCGGTTGGGCCTGGTACAACGTTTCTCGCACCATCGACGGCATGCTCAGCGTGCGAGTTGTTTCTTGAGCGGTCACCAGTCCGAAGGAGTGCAGGAGGACCAGCGCTTCATCCAGCAGCACAGGGTTGTGCGCGACCTCTTGCAGCTCGGGGACCAGTTCGGCTGCTCCCTGGCTAAAGAGGTCTTGAGGGATAGCCGTGTGCGCAAGAACGGTACACAACCAGAGGAGTTCGGCGGCAAGGGGGTGTGCCCGCTTCAAATAGATAGCCGGGAGACTACAGGTAATCGCGATAGCATCGGTACAGCGATCCTTTGAGACCTTGAGCTGAACCAGGCGCGTGGCATAATCGCGATACATCGTGAGATACTCCTGTATACTGCCGCCGGTAGCCTTGATATACGCCGCGGCCAGGTGCAGCGCTATGGGCAACCCGGCCAGTTCGTGGGCCAGCGCCGCCGCTCCAGCGCGCACCTCTTCAGCGGCCTGTTCTAGCGAGCCGTCAGGCGTGATCTGGCCTGTCTGGCGCAGGAGCAAGAGCGCACCATCCTGTTCATCGAGCGTGCTGAGTTTGAGCTGCGCGAGAGACGGATCTGCAACAGGTGCGCGTGTGAGCAACAGAACATGACCATGGCCGGACGCAGAGATTGCCGCCGGCGTAGCCCCGGCAACATTAGCCAGCAGCAACAAATATTGCTGCTGGCTCGCTAACCACTCCTGCAAGGCTGGGAGCGCGTACGCCAGGTTCTGCTCGTTGGCAGGAATGGCCAAAGAGAGCCGGGGAGCCAGTTCGATGATATCAGCCAGCAACGTTTCGCTGCTTGCTGCGTCTAACCAGAGAATCCAGCGATACTCCTGGGCGAAACGCCAGGCATATTCTAAGGCAAGCGCCGTTTTTCCCATCCCTGCGGGGCCGCTGAGCGCGACGACGCGCTGCTGGCAAAGCACTGCATGCAGATGCTGCAGAACCGTCTCACGTCCAGTAAAGAACGGGTTGCGCTGCTCCGGCAGAAAGATTGCAGACTGAGTTGTCATGAATGTCTCTCCCCTGTTACGTATGTGCTTTACAGTTACATATATCCCTCTATTGTAATAGATCACAATCAGGCACTTTTTCAGACAGCCGTTCTTTCCTCTATGCTCCTGACCCTGCTCCCAGGAGAAAGGGACAGATCAAAGCTCCCCCTGCAAAAGCGCCACGTAGTGCTGTGCCAACCATGCACGCTGCGCGGCTCTCGATTGCGTGGTGAGGCTCTGCTCGAACGCGCGGGCTTTGGGCGATATCTGCAAGATGGCGGGATCGGCGGTAATGTTCGCTTGTTGGAGCAGGTACAGGGCAATGGCTTGCTGTGTCGTCGTATAGGTGCGCTGACTTTTACGCTGCTCGCTACCAGGAGAAATTGTTACCGGCCTGGGCGCACTTACCAGCCCAAGAGCAATCTCTGTAACGAGCATGCGCATGAATGGCTCATTGGGATTGGCCCAATCGGATGCATGTGCTGCAAGAGGTGGCACGACAAGCACGTTGCCAGCGACTTGCCATGGACCATCGAGCGGGCGCTGATCAGCCTGCACTGGAGCACCAGGTATTCCGATGAGAGGGGCCGCAAGGCGAGTGATTAACGCTGAAAGTTGAGGCAACTCCGCGCTGTAGGCGGGATGGACGCAGACGGGTAATGCTGTCTGACTGCATACCGGTGTGTATGCAATGGGACGATCATTCGCAGCATTATACAGAAGCGGCACGCGAATACCATGAATGTCAGCGCTGCTACTCGCGACTCCAGCAAAACTGGCAAGTATGAGGATCATGCCACATACCGCCAATGCAGCGGGATAGACCTTACTGCTAGTGATAGATCTCCCGATCGCTACACTTGCCAGGGCGATTGCCAACAACCCGCACAGAAACGTCAGTTGGACGATCACCAGGTCAGAACGCACACCATACCAGACCGAGGCGGAAAGGCCGGCCGCAAAATTGGGGGTAAGATATCCGAGAGGGTTTCTCGCAAAGGCGAGCGAGAGTAACCAGCTTTGTGCTGCGAGGAGACCAATGCCAACCACCGGGGCGGCAAAACGGCTTGACCAGCGATCACCGGTGGCAAAGCCCAGTGCGGACAGTGCCAGCATTGCTATTGCCCCAACGAGCGGTGGTCCAAGCAGCGGACTGCCCCACGTCGCCTGGGTTGCCGTAATCACAAACACCACAGCCCACATGAGCACGTACAACAGCAACCCCCAGACAGCGGTTTTCGCCCAGGTCAGCACTTGCCCGGTCCATCCTGGATGGCTATCCCCGCTGCGTTTACGCAATCGGTCTGTTCGCGCCCCTTCCCAGGCACCAATCGCCGTGGCAAACGGACCCAGGATCGTCAGGAGGCTTAGCACATCATAACTCCGATCGTTCCAGATCGCCACCGGGTTGAAGTGTCCGGCCAGCGGCGTAAGCAATATTATCACGATGACTACAGGAGCTAGCAGCAGCGTTGGGTTGTGGAGTAACTTGTAGAGGAATTTCGTATGCAATTCACTGCTCTCTTTCTTCTTGTTGGACATAAGTTCAGCACTCGTGTTGAGAAAAAGCCTACCCGTTTCTCCTGACCGGACGCTGACATTGCTGGCCTTTTCTTGTCAGCATATTGTCAGGTCTTTGAGCGATAATAGAGGGGAGCAAGAAAGGAAAGGGAGGAAGCTATGCGTATTCTCCTGGTCGAGGATAATCGGCGTTTGAGCCATGAACTCAAGATGAGTTTAACCTACGAAGGGTATGCCGTCGATACCGCGTTTGATAGCGTGGAAGGCCAGGCGTTGGCCGAGTCTACACCCTACGATGTGCTTATTCTCGATATTTTGCTCCCAGGGAAAGATGGGCTGGAAGTGTGTCGAGACGTACGACGCCAGCGCCTCAACACGCCGATTCTCCTGTTAACCGCGCGCGATACAGTCGCAGATCGTGTGCGCGGTCTGGATAGTGGGGCTGATGATTATCTGGTCAAACCCTTTGCCCTCAGCGAACTGCTCGCTCGCTTACGGGCCTTATTGCGTCGCAATGCAGGAGAGAAGAGTGCCGTGCTGCGCGTTGACGATCTGAGCGTTGATCCCGCGAGGCGGGTAGTCGAGCGGGCAGGACAACGGATCGAACTCACTCCACGCCTCTTTACGCTGCTCGAATATTTGATGCGCCACCCCAACCAGGTCCTGACACGCGAGATGATTGCCAATCATATCTGGAACTATGAGTTCAGCGGTACCTTGAATGCCGTTGAGGTCTGTATGCGTCGTCTCCGCCGTCAGATCGACGAAGCCTTTCCGATCAAACTCCTGGAGACGGTGCGTGGTGTAGGCTATCGCTTGCGCACACCAGAGTGAACAGAACGGAGGCCAGCGATGCGCGCCCATCATGGGAAACAGCAAGAAAGCAGCGGGCAAAAGCAGCTTTGCCAGCTTAGCAGTATACGTGTCCGTCTGACGCTCTGGTACGTCATCACAACCACAGCCGTACTCGTGCTTTTTGGAGGGCTATTGTATAGCACCATCGCCAAAATGCTGCCAGGGCCTGATCATACGAACCTCCCGCAGATCGCCCTGCAACTCTTCTGGCTGGGGCTAGGAATTCTGCTGTTCATTACCGCCGGGGGCTACTGGCTTGCGATGAGAGCGATGCGTCCAGTCCATCTGATTACCCAAACGGCACAGGAGATTGGCCGCACGAATCTGAGCCGCCGCTTCCATCTCAAGCGGCGCGATGAATTGGGCGAGCTAGCAAACACCTTCGATGAGATGCTCAACCGCTTAGAAGCGGTCTTGAGCCGCCAGCGCCAGTTTACCGCCGATGCCAGCCATGAACTACGTACCCCGCTCAGTATTCTCAGCCTGGCGACCAACCGCGCCCTGTCCCAATGGAGCAGGCCAGAGAATTATGAGCAGGCACTCGACAAGATTGAAGCGTACCGGCAGGAACTCTCCATTATTCAGGCCGAGACAGACCACATGACCCGGCTGGTGAACGATCTGTTGCTCCTCGCGCGCGCCGATAGCGGGCAGACGCTACTTATCCCCCAGGAAGTAGATTTGAGCGAAGTGACCCTTGAAGTCGTGGAGCGCCTGGCTCCCCTTGCCCACCAACGGACGATAGACCTGGCTTTCGGGGAACTTCCCGAACTGCGTGTGCGTGGAGAGCACGTGCTCCTGACCGTCATGCTGACTAATCTGATTGACAATGCGCTCAAATATACGGCCGGTATTGGCAACCACGTGCGTATCGAGGGGAGCAGAGTCATAAGAGAAGGCAAAGGTTGGGTCCGGATAGGGATCGAGGACGACGGACCAGGCATCGCCGAGGAGCATCAGCTCCATCTCTTTGAGCGCTTTTACCGTGTGGATGCGGCGCGTTCATCTCTCCAGATAGGAGAAGACGACACACACGAGGAAACTGCCAGTGGGCTTGGTCTTGCGATCGTGCAGTGGGTAGCGCAGATCCACGGGGGCGAAGTTCGTCTCCTGAGCACCGTCGGACGTGGTTCATGCTTCGAAATCTGGTTACCCCTGTTGGAAGGTTCTGCTACTTCAGACATGCTAGAGATGTAAGAAGAAAACAAGTAACATCACGCGGCTATGTCAGCAGGTCAAACAAACAGGCATATGAGCCATATCTTTGCCTTCCTCACTCCGAAAAGGTCTCTTGAGCATGTACTCAGTGCTCCTGATCACGCCTTATGCATCCGGCTCGGTCAGGGACCATGGAGTGAGGTGTCCGCCTTTGTCGCCCAATTCGGGAACGTCAATACCTTGCAGGCCGAGCATCAGTGCAAGCTGCCCGCCATGATGCAGGTCGTGGGACATGACACGCCAGATGGTCCATTGGCATGTTACCGCATAGATCTTGCCCTCTCTGATGTGCCGATAGGTCTGTGCCAGATCGGCCGCCGTCCAGGTGTTGAGGGTTGTTTCGATCATCTGCCAGCTCGACTCCAGCCACGTGAGCGATTCGCCGGGGATCTTTGTCAGCGTCTCCTCCCATTGCACATTGGCCTCTATCCATCTGTTTAGCTCGTTGATATCCCCGGCGTTGAACGTTTCACTTGCCCAGGGAGCAATCTGACGGGCGAGGGCAGCAGATCCAGGGGCACTCATCTTATAGAACCACCACAGCCGGGCGCCAGCGATATGGGCGATCAGTTCGTTCACTGAGGACTGATTGGGTGCGGGGCGCCATGCCAGTTGTTCTGGCATCAGTGGAGTGATGGCACGCATCAGGGCCTGCTGGTGGCTATCCCAGCCTTCGTAGACGATCTTCAATAAGGGAGAAGTCGTGGTCATGAAAATATCCTCTCTGTATAGTAAGGTGGGGAACAAAATGTGAACATTTGTCTCCTGCCATTATAGTATCTGGAGCGGAACGAAGCAAGGATCTGAGGGAATCCGAAGAGGCCTCGCGTTTCTGTACTAGTACCTTCATGCTACAAGTCACCATAGGCGGCCAGACCTATAGTAACATTGGTTTGTCTCTAGATGGATGATGGATGGGTAGAGAAATTTTTTTGAAGATCGCCTGCACCCCGTAGCGCTCGTGGAAGGGAAACCATAGCAGCATGCAATTTACGACACAGCCCCAGCAGCTCACCACATGCCCGCAGTGTGATAATGTTGTACGCATCGATGCTGAACAGTGCAACATTTGTGGGAAACGCTTACGACCACCCACCGGCAACGCGCGCTCCGCGCCGGCCATGGTTCCCCAGTCCGCGTCATCGCTCAACGCATTGGAGGAAGATGAAGAGTACGAGGATGATGACGAATACGGCGACGAGGATGAGGAGAGCGAAGAACCGCGGGATGAAGCGGGCAAAGCGTCTCCAGAGCTTCCGCCGGCGCCAAACGAGATCGTCGTCCTGCTGCGCCGGCTCCAGGAGCAGTCCGCGCAGATGGAGCGCTATTTTCCGGCGGACCTGCCCAACAAAGAGCAGAAGATGCTGGCCTGGAAGAAGCAGCTCCAGCGCGCCTGCGCCTGCGCCGAACTCTTCGAGCGCGCGCAGTTCCAGCAAATTGAGCTGCAACAGGCGCTCAAGCTGCGCCAGTACCTGGCTGCTACGGCCCATGCGCTCGACTTTACGCGCGAGTACACCGTCAAGCTGATCGGGCACGCCGGGGCCGGCAAGAGCACGCTGCTGGCAGCGCTGCTGGGTCAGGATATTTTCCCGCGCCTGGCCGGCGGCGCCGTCACCGGGGTGCGCACGCGCGTGCGGCTATGCAGCGCCGATGAGCCTGAAGAGATGCGCGTGCATTTCCTCACGCCGGCGGCCTTCAATGAACTGCTACAACAGACCCAGTCCGCCATCAAGAACGCTCCGAACCCGCAGGCGCGCGAGGCCCTGGCGGCCGAATTAACCATCCTCATGAAGGCCAGCGAGGCCTTCAGCGAGCACTACCTCAAAGATGGACAGCCACACATCGAGGTCATCCCGCGCGAGCGTTGGAAAGAGGAGAGCAGCCGCTATATCGAGGAACCGGCGCGCGATAGCCAGGAGCCGCGCCTGGTGCGCCTGGTCGAGTATGTTGAGTATACCCTGCACGCCGGGGAACAGCCGCTGCTGCCTCCTGGGAGCGTGCTGGTAGATCTGCCGGGCGGGTCCGCCGGACAGGTGAGCCACGAGACGATCCTGCGCGATGAGTTGAAGCATGTCGACGCGCTGATCTTGATTATCGGCAACAATCGCTTCGGCGATGACGAGCGCACGCAACGCATCTTCGAGCAGATCAGGCGCCGCGTCATCCAGGGCCAGGCGCATGATGTGGCCGCGCGCATGATCTTCCTGGCCGTGACCCACTGGGACGAGATCAACTCGCCGGCCAGCCTGGAGAAGGCCCTCGGTAGTCTGCGCCCGCTGCTGCGCGAACTTCCCCCCACCTACAGCAGCTATCACCATCATGGCCCCAACAACAGCTACTTCTTCTACCCGCTACGGGCCCTCGACGCGCTTATGGCCTCTCTGGGCATCGAGAAACGCGCGCTGACTGAAGATCGCCAGCAGGAGGGGCGTGAGTATGCCGGGCGCCTGCTCAGTGTGTATCCTGAACTGCTCAAACTGGATGCCAGCCTGCCGTCAACCGCCGCGGCCCAGGAATTCCAGAACGTCTCGCTCAGGCAGCACGAGGCCATGCTGCGCTTTAGCGGCCTGCCAGAGTTACGCAGCGATGTGCAGCTCTTCCTGACTGAGAACCGTTACCAGGTGCAGTTGCGCCAGGCCGAGACGCAGCTCACGATGGCGCTGCAACTCATGGAAGACCTGTGCTGGGAACATATGAGCGTGCTGGGCGTTCACAGCCATGACCTGCAAGAACTCCAGCAAGAGGTGGCCATGCGCCAGAGCAAGCGCAGCGCCATACGCTTTGAGCAGTTGCAACAGCGTACAGCGGAGATGCATGCAGCCTGGAACGACGCCCTCAAGCAGTTCGACGCCATCATCCGCTCCGAGAGCAACGCCTTCCAGCGCATCTTACAGATCGCGCACGAGCGCGCGGCGCAGCGCGTCAAGATACGCATCACGCAGGGTTACTTCGACCACTTCATCAAGGTAGGCAATCACCACACCGCCGACTCGCCGGCCATGGAGATCGGCAATCGCTGGACCGACATCGACGGCTGGGGACTGATCAAAGAGCTGCGCATCAGCTTCAGCACAGCCCTGGAGCGCGAGTTACACGAACCGGCGCGCACCCTTGCCGAGGCCTTCCTGATGCCCATCGCCTACAAAGAAGAGATCGACGGCACGCTCGACCTCAACCGTGTGGCGCTGGGCGAGTTCGGGGGCGATCTGGACGAGCTGCACAAAGCCTACAACAAGCTCAAACGCGGCATCCGCGAGAAGGCGCGCGATATCTGCCTGTATGTCACCATGGCCGAGTTGCTCAACGAGGAGAAATATGCTCCCAGCAGGGATGAGCCGGCGGTAGGGTCACTCTACCGTCTGATCGCCTCGCAAGGGAAACCAGATGATATCATGCAGCAGGCCCGCCAGTTGATGGCGCCCATTCTTGATGTGCTCTGTCGCGGGCTGGCCGAGAGCACCGAACGGCGCATCACGCGCCTCTTCCGCTACGAACTCGACAAGCTGGAGACGCGCCAGGCCTACGAAAACGACCGCCTGGATGCGCCTCCAGGCAGCCAGAACGGCCCCTTTGCCGACCTCGTCAACCGCCTCTACAGCCTGCTGACAGAACGCGCGCTCACCTCAGACGCGCTCCGCCAGCAACTCGACGCACTCCAGGCGCACCGCGAGGCCAACGTTGATCGCTGGATTGAACTGATCCACGACGTCGAGGTGCTCAAGACCGCGCACAGGCAGAGCTAAGCGCCAAAAATAACAACGAGGGAGAGTTTAAGCTCTCCCTCGTTGCTCCCCAGGATTAACCCGTCTACTGAATCACATATGTCCCCCCCAGGACATCCCCCATGTTGCATTTATCCCCTCGCTAAGAATAGCCTACTGAGAGTGCCAGGGAGGTTGACAATATGTTGAGATGTGATGAAGGTTTATTGGAATATGGCGATTGAGGTTGAGAAACCTACATACTGGGATGTACAGCTCATTCTGCGGCAATCTCAACATTTCATCTGCAATTATTGAGGCTCTGTTACGTTTCTATGTTATACGAGATTCCACTCATACAAGGAGACAAGTACTTTATGGCAGACGCATACAGCCCTTTTTCTACTGGTCCTGTTCAGGACTCCTTTCTGATGCCCATCGAGGATATCTTCAACATGAAGAATCGTGGCATTATTGTTACCGGGCGCATTGAGCGTGGCACTATCTACGCCGGCAATCCTATCGAAATTGTAGGTATGAGAGAACCTATCCGCCAGACTATTGTCAGAGAGCTTGAAATGTTCCGGAAGCTGGTCAATGTTGCTCAGGCTGGCGACAATGTCGGATGTCTGTTGCAAGGGATGCAGCCCACTGACCTGGAACGAGGACAGGTATTGGCCAGCATAAGATCAATCAAAGCGTACAAGAAATTCAGTGCGCAGGTGAATATGCATTCTCGGGAGGCTGGTGGACGGCATACTCCCTTCTTTGATGGCTATCATCCGAGTATTCATATACGATCAGTTGACATTACCGGATCGATCAAGCTCCCTGATGGGATGCTTATGGGAATGCCAGGACAAAGTATTGAGGCAGAAATAGAGTTGAATGTGCCTGTTGCTCTGGAAGTTGGTACGAAATTTGAGCTCCGTGAAGCCGGTCGGACTGTCGGGAGCGGTATCTGTACTCGACTTGATGGCACCTACCCCTATTGAGGCTCTCCTTATTACCACAAATGTGTTGATACTACATCGTAGGCGAGATGACAGCCAGCTACAGGGTCTCTCGCCCCGGTTCCCCGGCCGGGATATTCAGGATGGTATATTCTCTCTGACGAATGTAGACCTCGACCAGGTGGGTTTTATCAGGTAGCGTGATGCTGTGCCGTTCATCGCGCCCGCTGAGCGTCGCTTCCCGGTGTGTGCCTTCAGGAAAGGAGACCCGCAGAAACGCTCCCTGGTCTTCCACCACACAGCCATGTTGCTCCAGAAACGTGGTAAAGAGCGCCTTGCGTTCCTCGTCGATGCGTGTGGTCACTACCAGCGGCGGTCTTTCATCTGCCATCGCTGCCCTCCTCTGGCATGCCAAAGACCTGGGCCACCATCTGGATGGCCTGCTCCTCTCCAACAAGTCCAACAAGTTGCCGGTGATAGCAATCCATGTTTTCCATCTTCGCTGTGATGAATTCATGCCTGGCAACCGCCGCCAGGCCCTCCAACCCTCGTTGGGCTGCGACGTATTCTGCCTCGATCTGCTTCCTGAGTTGGGCAACGGTGCTGATGCCTGTGTCCATCCAATCCTCCCTTGGTTTTGCTGATAAGCATGACATGTCCTATCAAAGTCATCGCACTTGTTTCTGTATGCGCTGTTCATAGTATGGAGCGAATCAGAGTACATCAGAATGCTTCATTCAAGCCCATTACATGCCCAATAGGCGGCCATTACTCGCTGGTACCATAAAAGCAATCTTCACAAAAGGAGTAATTTGCTGACGTGGTGAAAGAAATGTGATAATATTAGCAATGGAGATGTACAAAATGAGGTGAGACAGTATGGTAGGAGATGAAAATCACAGGCGGTATTTTGCCGCTTGGCTTAACCAACAGCTAAAACACCGAGGGTGGTCTCAAAGGAAGTTAATTCAACTTATGCCTATTACTAAGGATAGTATAGTGTATGAGTGCTGAAGAAAAGAAACCGAATCATCGGTTGCGCTTTCATCGTGAAAAGTGGGGATGGTCACAAAGGAAGGTTGCAGAGCAATTAGATATCACAGAAGACAAGGTAAGTAGATGGGAACGAGGCGAACGTACTCCTAGCCCATATTATCGGGAAAAGTTGTGTACTCTTTTTGAGTTGAATGCTATAGAACTTGGATTTATCGAGGAACAAAACAATAATCCAATGTTCAAACAGCATGAAACCTCAAGTAAGAAGGTTGATACTTCACGATCTGCTTCTCTAACTCCCTCTCCTCTCCAAACGTCATATGAAGCTTTGTGTAGTTACCTGCAACAGCAGCAAATACATATACTTGATGCTATAGCTCCTGGTTCTACAAATCTGCGTGTAGGGGATATTCTAAGTTATACGAACCTTTTCATTCCTCCCTTATGGGAAGTTATACATGGCACCCTACCCTCTGAAACAAGCTTAATAAATTACCTGATTGATGCCCTGATAAGAGACCAGCGAATACTATTATTAGGTGAGGCAGGTCAGGGGAAAACGACTGTATTAAAGCAAGTTTTTACACTTTTAACAAATCAATTTCTTAACACATATCCTCCTACCTCACCCTTTCCCCTGTATATGCCATTACGTGATTTTTCCTATACAAAAGGAAATGCTGCGGAGTTAATTTGGTCTCATATCAGTGAAGAGTTCCCTTTAGCATTCGAAGATTTTGTGTTACTGTTGCGTAATAATCAAATACTATTTCTTTTTGATGGTTTTGATGAGATCAAGGGAGAACTCACTCAAACTGCAATAAATGAAAGAGCCGCTGGCAAGATTTTTGCGCGACCATCTCTCCTTTCTTGTCGAAAAAGCTTCTTTGACTTTTATCTTTCAATGTCAATACTTCAAGAGTATTATCCAATATGGATTGAATTACGACCTTTAGAGATGGATACACATGTAGAACAATACATTGCAACATTTTGCAGTCAGAAGCAGAGCAAGTTAGCTCAAAATATATCTCCCATCGAACCAATCATTCAAACTATTAAAGGCACTCCTGAATTGCAAGATCTAGCTCAAAGACCTCTACTGTTAATTATGATGCTTGATATTTTTACTGATCCAAAAGAAGTAAATGAGGAGATTTGGAATGTTGCCATACTTTATAAGAAATATACTGAGTTATGGCTAAAAAATGAAGCTGCGAAGCTTAGTTCTATACTTAAGTGGAATGAGAAAGCTGGTCTTCTAGAGGAGATTGCATGGATTACATACAGTTCCCAACCGCCGGTTGCATTTCTATATAGCCTGAATCAAAGCGTAACTTTTACCTACATCGATATTGCAGCAATTATAAAAAATGCTGCAAGTCGTTATCTGTCAGTCACTGAAGCACAAATTCTTGATGATTTATGTTTCCGCACCTTATTGCTTCTCTCCGAAGGAGAAACTTACTACTTTTTGCACAAATCGTTTCAAGAATACTATGCAGCTAGATATATCTTCAACTGTATGAGGAGCCGAGAGAAGTATACAAACGTCGTTGAAAAAATCGAAGAGGTTCTTCAAGTGCGGTAGAGCCACACTAACTGGTGAAAAAGTCAGGAGGACTTGAAAAAACAAGCGTCCATCGGCATGCTGTAGTCGATGAAAACAAACACAGAGCCAATGGACACGTCGAA
>JALYTT010000615.1 GCA_030854145.1 Chloroflexota bacterium
CCCCTACGGATACGTTATGCGAGCCTGATATGGAAACATAATAAAGTTGTTCCCAGATGAGAGCGTCTGGTTATTATATGGCCCGTTTCCTCATCCGCGATAGAGCAATGTGTTGGTTACATAAGCTCTTTGACCCATATGATTGATGCTGATCAAACTTCTATAGCACATTCTCTATGGATGCAGTATACTTCTTCTTACAGGATGGAAGAAATGAGGCGGTTTGTGTGAAGGTACGTGATGTGATTAAGCGTATAGAAGCTGATGGGTGGTATCTTGCGCGGATACGTGGGGATCATAGACATTATAAGCACCCAACGAAGAAGGGAATAGTAACGGTTTCTGGACATCCTGGAAAGGACATGCCTGTTGGAACATTGCTCAGTGTCTTGAAACAAGCTCACATAGAGAAAGAGAATTGAAATGACAAGAATCTTAGTCATCATCGAAAAAGGCGAAAACTCGTATGGCGCGTATTCTCCTGATGTGCCAGGCTGCGTTGCTGTTGGAGATACAAGAGAGGAAGTAGAGCAACTCATGAAAGAAGCCTTACAAGAACATCTTCAGATGATGCGTGAAGAAAATCTGCCTCTCCCTCGGCCTCAGACCGAGGCGGAATATATGGACATTCCGCTTTCAGCATAAAAAGTTTTGTGCTGACTATTCGTCCACACCCGATTTCGTGTCCGGGCGCCGCTTCGGCTCCCCTTGCCCGCCGACAAGGCCTGCACCCTGGGAGTCTACGTGTGCTAGTCTGCGTCCTCCACGCCTGCCCTTCTCCTGTCCGGCACACCAACGCCTCCCCCCACGCCCTATTACCACTTATTTCTCCCACAACTCCGCGCGTTTCTCGCGCAGGAACTGGGCAATCTCCACCGGGTTCTCGTGTTGCAGGGCCTTCTGTTTCAGGTCGGCGGCCACCACGCTCCACAGTTCTTTTTTGGGCAGGTAGCGGATATCGCGGCTGGCGAGCAGTTCCTCGAAGATGCGCCGCTCCAGTTCGTGCCAGGTTGAGCGGTCGCGACCGTCGATCTCGCCGCTGTCGGGGATGTAGTCCTGGTCGTTGGTGTTATTGTCGACGCGCGCGTGTAGCGGCTGGAAGTGGGTGTTGACGATCTGCTCCATGCGCGCCTGCTCCAGGGCGCCCGCGTCAAAGGCCAGGGTGCCGACCAGGTGGACCTGAACAACCGGGCGCAGGGTATCGTTCACATGGCGGGGACCCTCGCGGCGACAGTAGTCCTCCAGGCGCTCGTAGAGGGCATCCGGCTCGCTCAGCCCCTCGACGCGCAGGTCGTGGCGCACGAAGGGACGGCGATTGTTCCTGAGATGGCTGGCGCGATGGCAGCGGGCCTGCTTCTGGGGGTCGATGCTCTCAGATGCGTCGGTATCGATCTCCACGAAATAGTAGCCGCGGTCCTCCCAGGCGGACTCCTCGGCGCTCCAGGTCTCAGGTGAGCCAGGATTGTATAGCCAGCCCTCGAACTCGTATGGCTTATGCACGTGGCCCAGGGCCAGGTAGTCGATATGGGGTCGCAACTGCTGGAACTGCGCCATCGTGGGCAGACCCTGGATGCGCGGCACGATGCCTTCGATACCCGTGTGCATCAAGAGCAGCCGGTACTCGATGCCCTCCGCGTCCTCGCCGGCACGCGCGGCCTCCAGCGCGCCGGCCATGCCCTCCAGACTGCGCAGCGTCGCCGACCCCTGCCAGGGCAGCCCGTAGACGCGCAGGTGACCACCCACGAGGTCCACATGCGAGCCCAGCATCGTGTCATGTTGCCAGTGGCTCAACACCGGGGCGCCATCGCGCATCTGGGGCGTCAGGAGAGACAGGTAGTTCTGGTGGCACAGAAATTGCAGCCACGACATACCATCGCGGTAGTAGCTGCGGTCATGGTTGCCCTCAATCGCCACAACGGCGATATCGTGATCCTTGAGCTTCTTCAGTCCCTCAATGGCATGGGTCAGCGTGCGGGCATCGATGGCGCGCTTATTGAAGAGATCGCCCGCGATGACCACGAAATCGACGCGCCGCTGCACGGCTTCGTCCATGATCTCCCAGAACGCGCGCGTGAAATCGTTGAAACGCTCGCGCACGCCATACTGTTCGTAGCCCAGGTGGACATCCGCGATATGGATAAATGAAGCTCGCACAATCCTCTCCAACTTCTTGTATTCACATTAATGAGGGCCGGTCATCAAAGCCCGCACGGCAGCCGCGACCAGGATGAAGGCCCCGATGCTGAAGATCAGCACGTCGCGGCGCACGTTCTTGCCGCTGGTAGCATAGGTGACGGCAACGGGCAGCACCAATGCTACGATGCCGCCATAGACATAATGTAGCCAGTACAGCCCGGTCCCGGTGCCAGGTTTCTGTCCCAGGATCACCAGGAGGACGCCCAGCACTCCCTGCAATGCGCCGATCAGCGCAGCGACAATCAGGGATATGCGCCAGGGCTGATTCATCGTCTCGGTCCTCTTCGTAATGTAGAGAATGAGGCCCCATATGCCCGCGATGGCCCCCGAGGCAAGCACCAGAAACATATTGTAGTAGTGTATTTGAGAGATAAGCTCTTGCATGATACTTCCAGGAGCTACTCGTAAATAAGTCGCGCGCTCCCGGTCCATCCTTTCTGGACAGTTCTTTTCGCGTGGGGTAAATTCGGAAGGAACTCCCACCCCGCCCTTACTATAGCGCGTATACGTCTGAAAAACAAGGCTCTACTGGTCTGTCCTCAGACTGATGCAAAAGCCGCCTCTTCGTAGTGCTCTGTCAAACTTCAATCAACAGATGAACCGCTCCCGTCCGCGTAGGGATTCGGCTTGCCGCATCCGTGTCAGGCATCCCTTGGGGGGCCTGTGGGGCTTCCTCTCCCGCCCTCGCAAGCGAGGCCGTCCCCATGGATGCGGCAAGCCGAATCCCTACGCGGGCGGGGGGCTTCTCACCCGTGTAATGAACTTTGACAGAGCACTACGAAGGACACAACCTCTGCATCATCCTGAGGTCTGGGAACTTTTTCTTCGTGAGAACGTCTTACATAATAGAGAGGTACAATGGAGTACCCATCGATACATGGGGCCAGGCTGCTTAGATAGCCTGGTGATAATATCCTTTCAGGAGGAAACAGCATGAGACGACAACGCTTGCGTGGACGAGGCCATGAGTTCGCTACACTCTTTACTGCCATCAGTTTCGGACTGTTGCTGATGCTGGTGGGGGTCGCATTCGCCGCTTGCGGCTCCACAATTACCGGCAGCGGAGGCCAACCAACGCCGACAGTAATCGCGAAGACGCAGCAATGTGGGAAGATACACACCCTGGGGCCTAACGGAAACGCCGGGCCACAACAGACGCTCCAGACTGCCGAGCAATGTTTCTTGCAGGCCTTCCAGCACTGCCAGCCCGCCACGCTTACCTACACCCAGAGCGGCGTTGACGCCGGCGTTATTCACACCTTCAAGATCACCAATAATAACGGCACCTGTGCCGTTACAGATACTGCTCAACACTTTGTCGCTCCCAGACCACCAACGACCGCGACCACCTATACCTGCACCGATGTGAAACAGGTCGGCGGCGAAACTATCGTCTCTGCATGTGGCCAGGAAGGCTCTGTAAAGTTGCCGCCCGCCAGCTACACCAGCCCGTAATCACAGGCGTGTGGCAGGGATGAGAGGCGATTCCCCAGAGGTAGGGGCGCGGTTTACAAGCCCGCCTGTTCGCCGATGGCATCATGATC
>JALYTT010000616.1 GCA_030854145.1 Chloroflexota bacterium
ATTATTGAAGCGACAAGCGTATGGCCGAGCAAGCTTCCAGACGCTACGCAAGCGGGTCTTGCGATGCGCTTAGCCAGAGCGCTCCAAGTGGACATGTTCTCGATTCATCAAAAGTTCGGGAGACCCACCACGCGTGGCGAGGTTTCGGATCAGGTGGTAGCATGATGCTTTCATGAGCAACAGGTCATGGGGGGATCAGCGTTCCCATCCGTGTACCATTGCCAGAAGCGGCTCTTTCCGCCTCCTGCTCATCGGTGCCAAGCGACTCTCGTTGCTTGTCCGGTGCAGGCCTAATGACTTTTTGTGTCCGTTTCAGAAGCTTCGTTTTGATGGCCAGATCATCGCTTGTGGAGAGCTTCGCGTTCGATGCGAATGCGCGGTAGGCTTCGGCCAAGTCTTCGAGTTCCGCCATATAGCGACTAAGGTTTCGGACATCGCTGCGTAGGTAATCGAAACGGCGTACCAGCGTATCCCCTACCCCCGTATCATCGCCAGGAGTTGCCCCCTCCTCTTGTCTTCCGGCAACGACACGGCCCATTGGACACCACACCAACGGACTCCCACTGAAGGCTTGATCGGCAATAGCCACCTTCATCTGGCGGATAGTGGTTGACTGCATGTGTGACTCCTTCCGTTTGCACCCTCTCGCCGCACGGCATCATGGCAGAAGCAGCGTCGAGGGCCGTGAGAACAAACAACTGAGGATATGGGGCAGGCGGACTGAAGAAGGTATAGAGATCTACCAGGATGTCTGTGGCGAGTTCAAGCGCGCACGTGACATGGTACACGGTCTGCTCAGCATCATCGCTGGCAATAAGGGGATAGGAGGCAAATGCTTTTGAGCAGTATTTGCATCGTTCGTCCAGGCTCAAAACACCTGCAAGAAGGCGATGTTCGTCGGTCACGATGAGCATAGGGTCTTTCTCATCCACTAGCAACCTTGTCGGAGCGCTTGGTCCTCCTCGGATCGAGGGCTCGTCAAGGATCAGTGTAGGAAATAACTGCAAAGAGCGCAAGATGGTTGGTCAGTTTGGACTCCCCAACGGCGTGAAGTCTTTAATGAGGCGGTCTCCTTGGGCCTGGGAGGCCTCCCCCCTGGCCGCGCAAGCGAGGCCCCGCACGGATGGGGCAAGCCGGATCCCTACGCGGACGAGGGCGTTTGGCAAGTTGGAGAGGAGGCATCCCCTTTCGTAGCTGCGCGAGTTTATCGCGCGAGTGCTGGCATGACGGGCGCGATAAACTCGCGCAGCTATGAAGGATGGCGACTTTTCAAATGCCCTTCGGCAGAAGAGACGCTTCAAATTTTACAGGTATATTATACTGTATAGTATATAATGATATAAATCAGGCAAAATGACGATAAGATGTCTAGTCGAGGACCCGCTGGTAAGAAGATGGCTGGTTCCTGGTATGGTGGAAGAACATCGCTTAAAGTACACTCAAGAAGAGGAAAAGATACGATGTTCTTTGTGGGATCGGTACGTTTGAGAAAGTATAATACATGGAAAACGGCCAGACAAGGAAAAAGCGACACCTGTATTCGTGGATAACAACACAAGGAAAGTAATACATACATGTTTCATACATCACCGACCGTGGGCAAACCCACAAATGGGTACCGGCTGCTTGGTTTGCTTCTCGCGTTTCTCATTGCTGGCGGCGCACTGCTTGCCCTCAATACTGCCGGGCCGGCACACGCTGCAACGAACTACTTGCAACCTGCCTTAGATCAAAGCTCTGCGGTCCAGTACGCAAACAGTCACTGGAACTGTGGAGACGCAGCATGTAGCTTTACGGTTTCTGCCGGGTCTGGACAGAACGGTTTTCAGTGCGCGGAATTTGTCGCCCGCGCCCTCGCTGCCGAGGGACTTATGCCCGGGCTTAGTACCAACTCGTCCCAATCGGCTTATGGGAGCTATAGGGCTGCGAATGGCAAAACGTACAACTTGCTCTGGGTGGGATATGCTGCCCCTTTTGATGGAGTGAGGCAATACCTGCTTGATAACAAGCTGGCTACCGATATTCATAATAATCCGAGCCAGGCATCTGCTGGCGACCCGGTGATGTATGCCGGACCAGATGGTCTGGGACACATGTCGATCCTGGTCTCCATGAATGGCAGCAATTCGCTGGTGGATCAACACAACGTTGCCGAAAAGGATATCAACTACAATGAATATCCTTCCAGCACGGACATCCTGCATATCGGAGATGCTGACAATCATGGTGGAGCAAATGCCTGCCCATCGAGCCTGAGCAATGGCTCTACCGGAACATGGGTCTCGGTATTGCAGTATGCGCTCAATTCCTACCATCAAAATAGTGGTCTCAGTACGACGTCACCCGCCAGGTGGACCTCTCCGCTGGCCACTGATGGACAATTCGGGCCACAGACACAGGCAGCCGTCGTCGATTTCCAATTCTCAAGCTATGCGAACCTGGGATCAAGTGGTGGTGGCGTTGTGGGGAATCGGACGTGGGCACTCCTCGGCTTTTGTGAGGGCTTCTCCAGTTCGACCGGTCGGCATCTTGGCCCCACGGGATCAACGAGTGAGTCCAGTTGCCCAGCGAACCTGAGCAATGGCAGTAACGGCGTCTGGTCTCAGGCGTTGCAATCTCGACTCAACTACAACTACTACTATGGGTTTTTCAAGAACACTCCCCGCAACTTCCAGCCGTATCTGGCAGTCGATGGACAATTCGGGTCACTTACAGAGAGTGCGGTCGTCGATTACCAATTTAAGGTGGGCCTGGGATCAAGTGGTGGTGGAGTTGCAGGGAACCGGACGTGGTCAGAACTTGGTATGTGCCATTAAACGGTGTCTCTGAGCGTCGAAAGATTGGTCACCTGGCCCTGACAAAGTAGTCCATCTTCCCTTGAATAGGAAGCGACCCGGAAAACAACATCAGCGTTGTTTTCCGGGTCGCTTCCTTCCTGTTGATGCGTTCGCAACACGTGCGCTGGGTGCTGTCTTTTTCTATATGAGCAGGCTCTCCAGGGCAGGTGTAGATAGCTCATCAGCCATCGTGGGGGGCCTGCGGAGCCGCGGTACTGGAGAGAACACAATCCAGAGCCAGGTCGATAGCAGACCCACTGCGCCTACCAGAAAGGGAAGTTGTAGTCCAATCCACGCACCCAGAAAACCACTCAGGAGCGCTCCTACGGGGAGCGCGCCGGAGACGAGCAAACGATACTGGCATTGGCCCGTCCCCGCAGCCGATCTGGAATGAGCGCCTGGCGAATGCTATCGACATGCACATTGCACCCGGTGATCCCAATGCCTTGCAGGAAAAATGCGCACAACAGGAGTATCAATGCGCCCGTTGTTGATCTGGTGATGAATGGAAGGACGAGAAGAGGAACATCGCTGAGGGCTGCTGTCCCAACGATCGTGAGGCCTACCCCGATGCGGCGAGCGGCGTAACCCGTGAGAAGGGCTCCGCACAGCGCACCGGCGCTGCCAACCGCGAAGAGCAGGCCGAGGATGCCTGAACTGTAGTGCAGTTCGCGAACGGCGTACAGGACGAACACGGTCAGGATCACCTGCCAGAACAGGTTGTACATTGCCGCTTCGCCAGCGAAGGCGCGCAGGTAGCGATTGCTGAATGTGACACGTTATTATCTGCAAAATGTTATTTACAGGTAAGATGGTAACACAGAATGAGCTACCAGTCAAGGTGATTTTGATGGTAAGGAAGCTTTGGAAGTCAGGTGGGAGTAGAAGGACGAGGGAAGGGC
>JALYTT010000617.1 GCA_030854145.1 Chloroflexota bacterium
GAGCAGCGTCCCGCAACGCGTTATGGATGCTCAAATATATGCCCGGCGCGCTCCAATACCTCGCGGGCATGGGATAGAGCGTCCACGCTCACCAATAGGTAGTCGGTATCAAAGGTCGAGAGCGCGAAGATGGCGATACCACTATCAGCAAGAGGCACGGCCAGCGAAGCCAGGATACCGGTAAGCGCGAAGTCCAGCGGCCCCCGCACCTTGATCGCGCGCCAGCCCGGCTGACACTGCACGCCAGGTGGCACAACCGTCGCGGGACAGACAATCGATAGTTCGTCGGCGGTATAGGTGATCGAAAGCAGCGCTCTCTCTTCCCAGGCCCAGACCCAGGCCGGAACCTCCTGGTCAGGTGCCAGCCGGCACACAACAAGCTCATCTGGCAAAATCGATAGCTTCATGGCTCCCCCTTTTTTCAACAGTCGCTCCCCATCCGCGTAGGGATTCGGCTTGCCGCATCCGTGTCAGGCATCCCTTGGGGTGCCTCTGGGGCCTCCTACCTGGCCGCGCATGCGAGGCCGGCACACGGGTGCGCAACCAGCGCTGGTACAACGAACACATATAAGATATACTGTCACATAGTAACCGAGAGTGTAGAAACGCGCCTGTATTTCAGAGGGGGAGAGGGCAGCTTGAGTATTAAACTTGATATTCCCGGCAGAGGGGTGATCGAGCTACAACACGCGGTCTTTGACATCAATGGGACGCTGGCCATTGATGGGAAGCCGGTTCCGGGGACTGTTGGCCGTCTGAAGCATCTGGCGGCCTTTCTTTCTATCCGCTTGCTCACAGCGGGGACGCATGGCAACATTGCTGAACTGGAGCAGGCCTTTAAATTCCCGCTGCGCCTGATCTCTGCCGGCGAGGAGAAAACACGCTTTGTCGAGCAACTGGGACCTGATAACGTGATCGCTTTTGGCAACGGCGTGAACGACGCGGGCATGCTGCGACTGGCCGCCGTGGGGGTGGCCATTCTCACGACAGAGGGGGTAGCTATCAGCGCGTTGCAGGCCGCCGATGTGTTGTCACTGGGTCCCATCGATGCTATCGACCTGGCACTCAATCCGAAACGCCTGGTGGCGACGCTGCGAGGCTGAGCCGGAATAGAAGGAGCGCGCCTCGATGAAATCCAGGCCGGCCGCTATCGAGAATCCGGGCACTGAGATACACCCGCAACAGCACACACCCTCGTGGAGCGGGATTCTCTACGTCTGCCTGGCCGTCTTCTTCTTCTCCACCAGCCCCGTCTTCATTCGCTGGTCGCAGCCGTTCAACTCCGTTGAGATCGCCTTCTGGCGCCTGGCCATCGCGGCCCTGCTGGTCGCCATTATGGGCCTGCTCACCCGCCAGCGGCTCCTGCTGAAGCGACACGAACTCCCCCGTTTCCTCTTCTACGGCCTAGTGACGGCACTCCACTTCATCTTCTACATCGCCTCACTCAGCTTCACCACGATTGCACACTCTCTGGCTATCACCTACACCTCGCCGATCTTCGTGACCCTCTTCTCTGCCCTGGTGCTCCATGAACCTCTGGCTATACGAAAGTACCTGGGCATCGGCATCGCGGTGATCGGGGTGGCGATCATGGCCGGGTTTGAACCTCATTACACCGCCTGCTCCATTAGCACGGGCCACTGCATGCTGCTGGGCGATAGTCTGGCACTTGTGTCGGCGCTCTGCTTCGGGATCTATTCGGTGGCGGGACGCGGCGAGCGGGCACGCCACCCGCTCTTCCGCTATACGACCAACGTGTACGGGCTGGCGGCGCTCTGGCTGCTACCCATCGTGCTCTACTTCGCCTTCCGTCACGCCTACCCACCCGGCGCGGTGGCGGCGGTGATCGCCCTGGGCGTCTTTCCCCTGGGCTTCGGCCACACTCTCTATAATGCCGCCATCCGCAAAGTGCATGCCACCTACGCCAACCTGATCGCCACACAAGAGGTGACCGGCGGCATCATTCTGGGCATTCTGCTGCTTCACGAGATTCCATCGCTGACGAGTATTATCGGGGTCGTGGTAACGCTGGCGGGGATTGCCAGCGTCTTACTCTAGCACGGACATGGATCAAACGCCGACAGGCGCGTCCCGCCGTTATAATTGCGCCATCACGCCCTTGCTGATGGCGCGCAGGGTCGCGAAGACGCCGGGCCCCGCTGAGGCCACGGCCTCGAAGCTGGGTACGCGGCGGCGGTTGAGGTAGCGCTCAAGCACATGAGCGGGCAGGGCGGAGGGCATGTCGCGCTTGTTCCATTGCATGACGAAGGGGAAGCGGCCAAGGTCCTTGCCGATGCGGCGCATGTTCATCTCCAGCTCAGCGATGCTCTGCACGTTCTCTTCAAACTTTTCGGCCTGCGAATCTACCACGAAGACGATGCCATCCGCGCCGTTCAGGACGGCCAGGCGCGTGCGCTCGTAGAGGATCTGGCCGGGGACGGTATACAGGTGGAAGCGCGTGCGAAAGCCATGCACGCTGCCAAGATCGAGGGGCAGAAAGTCAAAAAAGAGCGTGCGCTCGGTCTCAGTCGCTATCGAGAGCATCTCCCCGCGCGCGTTAGGGTTGATGCTCCTGAAAACATACTGTAGATTCGTGGTCTTCCCACAATATCCAATGCCGTAATAGACGATCTTGCAGTGGATCTCGTGCGTCGCAATATTGATAAGCGCCATAGGTACACGATACCTCTAATCGCGAAAGAGCAGATCAATGGTGTCCTCAACCGAGGAGCGAAATTGTACATTGATCACCGAAGACTTCGTGCGCGTTGTGTCTACCTTCACGCGCTCCAGGATACGAGCCAGTTCGTCGGTCGCCTTCTTGGAGAGCACCTTCACCAGGCCGATATGCGTGAGCTTGTCAAAGACGATCACCAGCAGCCACTGTTCTTCGACGAGGGTGGTGTAAATGTTCTCGTGCATCCCCTGCTGGAAGATCGTGCGAAAATCCTTCTCGCCCAGCAGCTCGGCCACCTGGCGCGACGATGAAAACGCGCCCGCCAGCAGCGCTCCCAACGAGGTGGCATTGCGCCGCGTGCCGTTGCCCTGGTTCGCGATCACCTGGCCACTCTTGTCCAGCAACATGACAGAGGTGGCGCTGGTGTCGCTCATGAGCTTGTTCAGCGCAGTCGTGATAGTTGTCAGTTCGCGATCCGAAATAACGAGATTGGTTAATTGTTCCATGTACGCGCCGCCCTTCGTTTGGACGCTTAACACACGATACGGTCCACACGTCTTTGTATGTCTAGCTCACCTATGCTATATCAAGTGCCTCGAGAATTTCATCCCGGCTGGCTTTTACCATATGACGCACACGCCCAATACTTGACGCGTTGTCGAATAGCGTGACAATCAAGGCGAAGTCTCCAATGGGATCAGCGCACACCAGGCCGTGTTCGTACTCCATCAAAGCACTGACAACCCCACCACGCGAGATTTCCTGTCCCAACGCCTCTGCTGCCCCCAGTCCCGTGGTCATGATCGCCCCCACCGCCTCGATATCCTCTTTGCTATCCCGTGGTAGCCCCTCGATGATCAGGCCATCGCGCCCCACCAGGATAGCCATTCGTACCCCTGGGATCGTCAAAAATCGGCCCAGTGCCTGTTTTAGATCAACCATTCTTTCCTCCGCGCTTATGGGCAGCACAATTGTTGGGTTGACATGAACTGCTGCTATTCTAACCGATACTGTCTACAGGCGCAACCACATAAGACATCTTGGCTAATGGTTCCCTCTT
>JALYTT010000618.1 GCA_030854145.1 Chloroflexota bacterium
GGTGCCGGCCTCGCTTGCGCAGCCAGCCAGCGCCCCTACACGAAATGCCGCATCCGTGTAGGGGCGCCGCTGGCCTGCGCCCGGTCCCTACGCGGACAGGGGCGGCTCACCCGTTCTATGGAGCTTGACAGAGTAGTAGGGACCCGGCAACCGTCCTGCCTTTACCTGAGTTGCCGGCTGAGTGACTGATAGAAATCCCACAGACTGGGTGTCCCGAAGCCGGTAGCGAAATCCCAGCCAGTCGCAGCCGGAAAGTACAGGTTGTTGCCGCGCGTGATATCGTAGTAGGGACGCATACCAGGACTATTGTTGGCCACAACGTAGAACTCCTGGGGCGAGTAGGCAAATTTGTGAACCTGCGAGATCAAGCCCTGGTTCACCAGTATCTGGCCGGCTGCCCAGATGGGCGCCGCCGCGCTCGTACCACCAACCGAGGCCCACTGGCCCTGAAAGTAGACCGCCAGCGCGAAGGCCGCCGCCGAGACATCGGGGATCTGACGAGCACCGCGCGAATACCGGTTATTGACATTGTAGCCGCTCTGCCAGCCAGGGCGTTGGAAAAGCTGACTATTGCCACCACCGCTACCCCAGTTATTCTTACAGCTAAACGGGGTCGAGTTATCCGACCACACGACCTCATTCGTACGGTTCCCATTGCCATCAACCGAGAGTACCGTACCGCCCACCGACACGGACCAGGGATCGCTCGCCGGGAAGCTCACAGACAGGCTGCGGTACACGCGATCCGTGAAGGCCGCGCAGTCGCCGCTGGCCACAAAGACCGTCATATGCTCGGCCTTCGTCAGGATCGAGAGGCTCTGGTCAATAGCCGACCGGTCGGCGCCGCTGATCTCACTCTCAGCGGCCCCCAGACTGATGCTGACGGCACTGCCAGCATTGGCATTATTCGTGTTATCGTTGATGATCTGTTGAAGTTCATCATTGACCTGCGTCCAGATGTCGCCGCTGGTATTGCCATCCGTCTGATAGACGGCAATATTGGCGGTGCGGGCCAGCCCGGCTACCATCTCAATATCCAGCGTTGCTTCGCCCAGAGCTTGAGTGGGCGCCCCATCGACACTGCTAACCGTGGCATGACCATGGTAGTTCACGCAGGAGAAGTAGTTCTGAATGTCGCTTGAGTAGAAACCATCGATCTCCACCAGGTTCACCGTCATATTCTCGCCATGCCAGCCATGGTTCCACAGTTCATCATAGTGATAAGCGTGTGCCACCTGCTTGGGAAACAGGGTCTGGCGATCAGCATTACAATCCTGTGCCGGGTGCTTCGCGGAGCCTGGCAGAATATAGGACTGCTTCACAGGCGTGCGCTGTGGCGGCGTGCTAAAGTCATCAAGCCCCGTGATGGCAACGATAGAATCTGCCAGGAACTTGGGCAGTTTCGGGGGTGTTTTGGGAGCAAAGAACTTGCGCCCGTGGTACTGGTGGTACGCAAAACTGGTCTGCAATACCTTGCCAAAAGTGCTGGCCTTGGCATCGATGGTAAGATTAGTGCGCATCTTGCTCAGCTTTAAGCTAATGCCCTTGATGCCGAAGAAGTTCTTGAATTTCTGGTAGGTGCTATCGCTGATACCGAGCTGATTCGCATCCTGCTCCAGGTGCGAAGGCTGCCCCGGCTGCACCTTCTGGCCATTGAGTCTATTGAGGACCGCCTGGTTGACTTTGAACGTCACAGAGACATGCAGCGGCATTGTATCCGGCACCGGCCCTGTGATGGGGGAATTGAGAGCCTCGGCCGGGATACCAAGATCAATCGGCGTAAACTGAACAGCGGCCGGGGCCTGCAACGTACCCCCACCACAGCTAGCCAGCGGGACCAGCAGCAGCAACAATCCCAGCATATAGGCCATAGCCCTGCCACGTACATGGCGAGACGCCGTATCTATCACATCCATGATACATCCTCCGGTAAAAACAGAAATGTAGGGATACCCCTGACGGGCGCCCTGCGTGATTTTAACCACTATACACCTGTGGGAGACAGCTCATCACAGGTATGTTCTCTAGTATCACGCGTCATCGATGTGAATCAGTTCACGCGCACCGCTACATCGTGGCGGGTGAGCAGGACGCAGGCCAGCAGCGCCCGTACACGAAATGGGAGATGCCACCGGAGGTTTTCTGGTCAGGCAGGAAGGTCTTCTTTCGTGTACGGGCGCTGCTGGCCTGCGCCCTGCTCTGCCACCCATCGTGCGCAGAATGGCCAGCACCTCTACATGGCACGCACAAGGTCCGCGTGTACCAGACGGCTGGTGATATTGGCGGAGAGCAGCACGCCGGGGATGCCCGCGCCCGGATGGGTGCCCGCGCCCACGAAGTAGAGGCCACCGATCTGGCTTGAACGGTTGTGAGGGCGGAAGTAGGCAGATTGGAAGAGCGTTGGCTCAATCGAGAAGGCGGCCCCCAGGTGACTACGCATCTCGCCGGCGAAATCGAGTGGAGTCAGCATATGCTCGGTGACAATGCTTTCCGAGAGGCCCTCTAAACCGGCATGTTGCTCCAGGAAACGCAGAATCTTCTGGCGGAAGGGTCCCGCCTCGCGCGTCCAGTCGATGCCGTGTGCCAGATTGGGAACTGGCACCAGGACATAGAGGCTTTCGCCGCCGGGAGGCGCCATCGAGGGGTCTGTGCGACTGGGAGTATGCAGGTAGAGCGCCATGTCATCGGGCAGCCCCTGGCCATCGAAGATCTCATGGATCAGTTTGCGGTAGTCATCGGACATCATGATCGTGTGGTGGCGCAGGTGCGGATACTGGCGGTTCAGGCCCAGGTAGAGCAGGAAACAGCTCATAGAGTAGTGGTAGCGCTCTACGTTCCTGGCGCTCTGCGATGCCGGCAGCAGCTTGAGGTAGGTGGATGCCACGTCGCTGTTGGCAACGACAGTATCCGCCTGCAATGTCTCTCCGCTCTCCAGTCGCACGCCCGTTGTTCGTCCCTCCTTGACGAGGATCTGCTCTACGGGCGCGCTGCAACGGATCTCGCCTCCGAGGTCGCGTAGCAGTTTCTCCATCGCGGTGACGAGGGTGTACATACCGCCCGGCGTATAGTGGACCCCACCCAGGCGCTCAAGGTAGGGGACGACGCTATAAATGGCGCTGGCGCGGAATGGATTGCCGCCAATGAAGAGCGGATGGAACGAGAACACCATGCGCAGGTAGGGATTGCGGAAGTAGTGTGAGGCGTAGGCGTACACGCTGCGCTGCGCGCGCAGGCGCACCAGTTCAGGGGCCACACGCAAGAAGCTGCCGGCCGTGAGAAACGGCTGATCGGCGAGGTCCACAAAGGCGCGCTCATAGATGCGCTGGGTGGCCGCCAGAAAGGCGCGGTAGCCGGCGACATCGCGCGCATCAAACTTAGCGATCTCGGCCTCATCTTCGGCAGGTGTACCCCAGTAATCAAAGTAGCGGCCATCGCGGAAACAGATGCGGTAGAATGGGCTGAGCGGCATAAGCTGGACATCCTCTTCCAGGCGACGCCCGGCCGCTCGCCAGAGGTCTTCTAGCAGGTGAGGCGCGGTAATCAGGCTGGGTCCCATATCGAAGGTAAAACCCTCGGCCTTCAACTGGTACGCGCGCCCTCCCAGGCGCTCGCGCGCCTCCACCAGCGTGACACCATGCCCGGCGGCCTGAAGCCGGATAGCGGATGCCAGCCCCCCAAAACCTCCACCAATCACAATAACCCGATTTTTTGATGATCCGTCCAGGATGCCTAT
>JALYTT010000619.1 GCA_030854145.1 Chloroflexota bacterium
GATGGAGGCTGAAGGGCGACCGCATCAGGCGGAAGTAAGGCCAGAGGGAGATGACGATCAAGCGTGTGTCGCTCCAGGTCGATCAGGAGATGCCCCGAAGCCAGGCTATCTCCCACCAGTTTCCAGATCGCGGCTTCCACCAGATGAGTCGGCCATCGCCCTGCGAGACGGCTTTCGATCTCCTCGACACTGGCGACCTCTCCCCAGGGCCAGATCTCTTGGACCGCCAGCACGATCTCATCAAAGGGAGGAAACGTCTTCCGCCTGGCGTGTAAGAACACCAAATTGTAGTGGCGCTGTCGGGTGAGCGTTCGTTCTGTTCCAATCCAGAAGACCCCTCGTCGGATGCGCGCCAGGCGTCGTGCGGCCTCTGCTTTCACAAGATTGCGTTCTTGCAACTTATCATCCTCCATGCCTGCCTCCGCGATGAAAAAGGTCCCATCGGAGAGCATTCCGACCGCATCGGGCAGGTAGTCATGGGGCTTCCCTTCAAATGTGTAGCCAATGGCAAAGGGCGCATCCTTGGGAGTTGGCAGCCGGTAGGTCTTTGCAAATGCTGGTCCAATGTCGCCTCGCGCATAGCTGACCACCTGGGGATGGTATTCAAGCCACAGAAGGAGGCGTTCTTCGAGTTGGCTACAAAACGGCTGGCGGAGAGGAAAAACCGTCGTGGTTTTGAGGCTGGGAATCCATCCTGAAATGGAGCGACCTGCAATTTTGAACAGATCGATCCCATCAACAGCCGGTGCAACCATTGGTATCCCTCCTATCCGAGCGATACATGAAGCGCCTTGCATCTCCTATTTACAACTCTGGGAGAAGTATACCAGATGAGGAGCGGTTTCTCCAGGGTCTGGATGGTCAATTTCGACGCTTCGCGCTGATTTTGTCAGTTTCGCCTCAAAAGTTGTGCTGATTTCACCCAATTTACTAATGAGTTTTGCGCAACAAGTACTACTTCGGATGGAAATGTTTGGTCTCGTGTTGGCGGCTGTGTTACATTTCAAGAAAATGCGTTGTTGGTTAGGGCATCGAGACATCTCTAGTAACCTTTCTCCTCGATTTGCCCACTTAAGAATCAGAGCAAACCTTTCAGAAGGGGAGGAGATCGCTATGGCAAAATCGATTCAAGATCAGTGGGCACAGTGGCTGCTCCATCGGCGCTCTGGCGGAGACCCAGGACGCTTCCAAGCCATGTTAAAGGATTTGGCTGCCTTGCGTGACCAGGTCCTTCAACATGCACACATTACTTCGGGAGAAACCGTGCTGGATGTGGGGTGTGGAGATGGACTGATCGCTTTTGGCGCTCTCGATCAAGTGGGGGAGCAAGGAAAGGTCATCTTTAGCGATGTTTCACAGGACTTGTTGGATCACTGTACCTCTCTTGCGCAGCAAATGCAGGCGCTTGATCGCTGTCAGTTCATTCGGGCATCGGCTGATGATCTCAGTGCGACTGAAAGTAGTTCGGTGGATGTGGTGACCACCCGTTCCGTTCTGATTTACGTACAGGCCAAGCAGCAAGCCTTCCACGAATGCTATCGTGTCCTCAAACCTAATGGTCGTCTTTCCATCTTTGAGCCGGTCAACCGCTTTTGCTATCCCGAGCCTCCCCACCTCTTTATGGGATATGATGTGACCCCAGTCGAGGTACTTGCAAGGAAAGTACGTGCGGTTTTTGATCGTATTCAACCACCAGAAAGTAGCCCCATGTTGAACTTCGACGAGCGAGATTTGCTGACGTTTGCTGAGCGAGCGGGTTTTGCAGAGATTCATTTGGAGCTACAGATCGAGATGAAACAGCCTCAGGAAATCGACCAGACAGATACGGTGAAAAAACTGAGTTGGGAGGTACTCTTGAAATCGTCTGGGAATCCATTAGCTCCCACTCTTGAAGAGGCAATAGCTCAGGCCCTGATGCCTGATGAGGCTGAACAATTCACGGCCTACCTTCGCCCTCTGGTAGAAACCATGCACGGGAGGCAGCGACAAGCCCTGGCATATCTTTGGGCGGTGAAACAGTAGAGAACACTGCACAAGGGAGCAGATCATGACCAAACCACTCGATGGCGTCGCTCTTCCGGCATATTTTCGTCGCTTAGGCTTCTCACGGGAGACTCAGAATCTCCTGATTCATATCCGTAATTCGCCTCCCAGCCGTACCCCAGGTGCGCGACGCGGCAATATGCCGGTTTGGTACCCCTCGAAAAAGATGCAATGTATCATCAAGGCAGAAAGCGCCAAGGTCGAATTTGCCTTTCTGCTTCAAGCCGAACATGACGATGACGTGCTGGAGGTCTGGGATCAGCCCCCTTCCATTCCGCTGGAATACGCCGACAAGCGGGGGCGTGTGCAACGACCAATGCATACGCCCGACTACTTTCTGTTTCGCGCGAGCGGCGCGGAATGGGTAGAGTGCAAGTCCTCCCAGGAACTGGTCAAGCAAGCAGAGACACGTCCGAATCGCTATTACCTTGATGAACGAGGCGTCTGGCGCTGTCCTCCTGGTGAGGCATATGCTGCGAAATACGGACTAACTTACCGTGTTTGGGCCGCCGATCAGGTCAACTGGGCAGCACAAGACAACGCCCTTTTTCTGGAGGACTACTACCAGGATCTCGAACGCCTGGTTGTCCCAGAGGTCGCTTTAGAGGCGCTCACGCGGGTGGTGAAAGAACATCCAGGCATCTTGCTTTCAGACCTCCGTGTGGAAACCTCGATCCCTGCCGACCTGATTAACATTGCCATCGCCAGACACGATCTGTATGTTGATGTGGCGACGTACCGGCTTAGCGAACCATGGCACACCCCAGTGTTTCTCAATCGGCAGGCAGCGCGTAGCTTCTCGCCCTTCCAGGAGCAAGAGAACGAAGCAGTAGTTGTATCTTCCTTGCCAGTCACGCCTGCCAATTTTACTGTAGAAGGTCGAGCAGTGCTCGAACAAGCCAGTGATACCGATCTTGCCACTGCCCTTTTCCGTAACCGAGTGATCAACCCCGATCAGTATGATGATGACGAACAAGCCCAAACGGCTGCCCGGCGCTCGGCCATCCCAGTTCGCACCAGGCAGTGCTGGCAGCAATTGTATCGGATCGGAGAAACACGCTATGGCAGTGGCTTTCTCGGTTTACTCCCCCATTACCACAACTGCGGCGGACTCAGAAAAATTGACGCTGAGGTGATCGCGCTCATCCACCAGATTCTGGAAATCCACTACGACACCACGACACGCAAGCCCAAGCGGGGTGCCTACGGTGAGTACTTGAAATGTTCCGAAGTGCAGCATCTCAAGGCTGTCGGTCAAAAAACGTTCTACTTAGAAGCCAAACGACACCTTGCCGCATATGACCAGGCGGTGATTCGTGAGGGAACACGCGCTGCGTATCCTTTCAAAGACTTCGTTCGTGAACAAGAGAAGACTATCAATCGGCATGGGAGCTACTGTTGGGCTATGGGCCATCTGGACCATACCGAATTAAACCTGGCTCTGTGCGATTCGCGTACTGGCGAACCACTGGGCAAATGCTGGTTGACGCTGCTCATTCTTTCGCACCCCAGACGTATTGCCTCGTACTACCTCACCTTCGATCCACCCTCGTACCGTTCCTGTATGATGTCGCGTGCGCCGTGTCGGCGCGTATTCTCATTCCTTTCAGAGAAAGGAGGGGTTGGAGTAATACCCCTGGGTCACGGGACTTACCTTGCGTCGAAAGACAAGGGGGACAGTAGCATGT
>JALYTT010000620.1 GCA_030854145.1 Chloroflexota bacterium
GGCTTGCCTCGCCCATGTAGGCCCACGCGGGCGAGGCAAGCCATCGCCCCTACGCGGATCACCATGCGGGACATGCGCAGGCTATACTCAACTGGCGAAGTGTGCTATCATACGGTCATGAGCCAGAACAGCGATATACAAGAACTACACGCGTGGGTGCAAGGACGCGTGCAGGGAGTGGGCTTTCGCTACTTTGTGATTCAGAAAGCGCTGGCTCTCGGCCTGCGCGGCTACGCCCGCAACGAGAACGATGACACGGTCGAAGTGCTGGCCCAGGGGCCACGTCCGGCCCTTGAGCAGCTTCTCTCGCTCCTGAGGCAAGGTCCATCGGCCGCCTCTGTCAGAGATGTGCAGAGCGAGTGGCGACAGCCAGGCGAACACACCAGCGGCTTCCATGTGCGCTGGTAGAAATACGTACAGGCACCTTGACCCGCGTAGGGACTGATAGAAATACGTACAGGCACCTTGACCCGCGTAGGGACCCGGCTTGCCGCGTCCGTGCCGGCCTCGCGTGCGCGGTCAGGGGAGGCCTCCCAGGCCCAAGGGCCTGCCACACGGATGCGGCAAGCCGGGTCCCTACGCGGATTAAGGCGCGCCGTACAATTTATAGCTCTGTCAGAAAGCGCCATTTCAGGCATCCGGAGACATACATTTATGATTGATCGTGAAACGGTACAGCACGTTGCCCGCCTCGCGCGGCTGGGTTTGAGTGAAGAGGACATTGAGACGTTTAGCGGCCAGCTCTCCGTCATTCTAGAGAATATCGCGATCCTGCGCGAAGTTGATGTGAGCGGCGTTTCGCCGCTGGCGCACGCCTCACGCTTGAGCGATGTCATGCGCGCGGACCAGTCGCGGCCATCGTATCCGCCAGAGGCCCTGCTGGCAAATGCCCCTGAGCAGGAAGACAACTGCTTGAAGGTGCGCGCTGTACTGGAGGAGTCCTGAGCTATGGCTGAAGTATACGAATTAAGCATCCATGAAGCGGGCGAGCTGCTACGACAACGCAAGGTCTCGTCAGTCGAACTAACGCGCGCCTATCTTGAGCGCATCCGGGCCATCGATGACAAAGTACGCGCCTACACGCTGGTGACCGACGATGTGGCCTTGAAGCAGGCAGAGGCGGCAGACCGGCGCTTTGCCAGTGGCGAGGCCGTCACACCGCTGACGGGCATTCCCCTGGCTATCAAGGACGTGATCTGCACTAAAGATATTACCACCACCTGCGGCTCGCGCATGCTGGAGCATTTCAAGCCGCCCTACAACGCGACGGTGATGGAGAAACTCAACGCGGCCGGCGCTGTTATGCTGGGCAAGACCAACATGGACGAGTTCGCCATGGGCTCCTCCACGGAGCATTCGGCCTTCTTCCCCACGCACAATCCCTGGGACCTTGAACGGGCGCCCGGAGGCAGCAGCGGCGGCTCGGCGGCGGCGGTAGCGGCAGGGCTGGCCATGGGGGCCTACGGGAGCGACACGGGCGGATCTATTCGCCAACCCGCCTCGCTCTGTAACGTAGTCGGTCTGAAACCAACCTACGGCCGTGTCTCGCGCTTCGGGCTGGTGGCCTTCGCCTCCTCGCTCGACCAGATCGGTCCCTTTGCCCGCGATGCGCGCGACGCCGCTCTGCTCCTGCAAGCGGTCGCCGGCGTTGACGCGGGCGATGCCACCAGTTCACCCCGGCCGGTGCCCGCCTATAGCGAGTCGCTGACCGGCAACATCAAGGGGCTACGCATCGGCGTGCCAGAGGAATACTGGGTCGAGGGGACCCAACCCGGCGTGGTCCAGGCTGTACGCCGCGATATCGAGGTCCTGCGCGATCTGGGGGCCGAGGTCAGCCCAGTCTCGCTGCCACATACCCGCTATGGCGTCTCCGCGTACTATATCATCGCTCCGGCCGAGGCCAGCGCCAACCTGGCCCGTTACGACGGCGTCAAGTACGGTTATTCCTATCGCGACACCGATGACATGTGGGAGGCGCTGGAGAAGACGCGGCAATACGGCTTCGGCCAGGAGGTCAAGCGTCGCATCATGCTGGGCGCCTACGTGCTCTCCTCTGGCTACTACGATGCCTACTACAATCAAGCGCAGAAGGTGCGCGCCCTGCTGGCGCAGGACTTTGAGCGCGCCTTTGAACACTTCGATGTGCTGGTCAGCCCGGCTTCACCAACGGTGGCATTCAAGCTGGGGGAGATCTCTGACCCCTATGAGATGTATCTCATGGACATCTTTACCATTCCGGCGAACCTGGCTGGCATCTGCGGCGTCTCCATTCCTGGCGGTTTCAGCGACGGGTTGCCGGTCGGCGTGCAACTGCTGGGTAATGTCTTCGCCGAAGAGGTCATCCTGCGTGTGGCCGATGCATTCCAGCGCGTGACCGACTATCATACACGCTGGCCGCAAATTGGGTGAAGGCGGGATTCTTCACAGCAGACAGGAAAAAGATCGCTCAGGGGCATAAACACTCTCCAGGTGTGTCCCTGAGCGCGAAGAGAGACATCTGAGATGGTTCGTCGTATTATCGCCATTTGCTTGCTCGTCGTGGCAGTCAGCATCGCCATTATCACACCGGTGCTGGCCTTTACGCCTGTAGGCACCTCGCTGCTGGGTCAATTTGCGCCAGCAGCGCCAACACCGACACCGACGCTGGTGCCTTTTACCCCCACGCCACCCCCTTCGCCAACGCCGATTCTCACACCCAGGGGCCAGCCACCAGCCATCGACGCCTCGGAAGCCATCCTGCTCGACGCCGATACAGGGCGCATCCTGGTCGATATCCATGGAGAGACACCGCGCCCAATGGCCAGCACAACCAAGATTATGACGGCTCTGATCGCTATTCAAGCGGCGGACCTGAACCAGGTGATCACCATTCACCAGGACGCCATTGACGAAGTACTCCTGAACGGGGGCAGCAGCGCCCGGCTGGTCGTGGGCGACCAGATCGCGCTCAAAGATCTCCTCTACGGCCTGCTACTGCCGTCGGGCGATGATGCCGCCGTGGCCATTGCCGACGCCATCAGCGGGTCCCCCAGCAATTTCACGCACACTATGAATCTCCTCGCGTATCGCCTGCGCCTGTTCCAGACACATTACATGGACCCCGATGGACTCTCCTCGACCAATCACTACTCGACGGCCTATGATCTCGCGCGGCTGGCGCAGTACGCCATGTCCGTGCCGCTCTTCGCCCAGATCGTCAAGACGCAGAGCTACACGCTTCCCGCCAGCGGCGACCATCACAGCTACATCTGGAAGACGACCAATCTGCTCCTGGCCGGCTATACAGGCTCCACCGGGATCAAGACAGGGACAACCGGCCCGGCAGGCTACTGCCTGGTCTTCTCGGCCACGCGCGCGGGCCATCACCTGATCGGCGCATTGCTCAATGCGCATAGTGAAGAGCAACGCTTTCACGATGCGAGAACACTGCTCACCTGGGGCTTCGCCCTGCCGCTGCTACCACCCACACCGTAAGTGTGTAAAAGGATACTCTTATGAGTGAAACGAAACCTTTGAAACGATTTGCCTGGCTCCAAGAATCTTTAAGTGAAGAGTATTCAGATTTCACGGAACACTACGCGGAACGGGCTATGCGTAGCGGCACTCCCTTCGGCTTCTCTTGTCCGCCGACAATACAGGGGCCATGTTCCCACCCGCGCAATGAGAGCACTCCCCCTTCGTAGCTGCGCGATTGATCGCGCGTGTGCTGGCTTGCCGCGTGCCTGGCT
>JALYTT010000621.1 GCA_030854145.1 Chloroflexota bacterium
GTACGAGGCGGCGCTGACGGTGATGATGCGCCTGGTCTTCCTGCTCTCGGCGGAGGAGCGCGGCATGCTGCTGCTCGGCACGCCGCTCTACGACCAGTACTACGCCGTCTCCACCATGCACAAGCAGTTGCGCGAACTGGCGGACCAGCACGGCGAGGAGGTGCTGGGCCTGCGCTTCGATGCCTGGAGCCGCCTGCTGGCGACCTTCCGCATCGTCTTCGGCGGCGTCGAGTATCTCGACCTGCGCCTGCCGGCCTACGGTGGGCGACTCTTCGACCCCGACCGCTTCCCCTTCCTGGAGGGCCGCGCGCCCGGCAGTTCCTGGCTTGATACGCTGGCGCAGCCGCTGGCCATCGACAACCGCACGGTGCTGCACCTGCTCAACGCGCTACAATACCTGCACACGAAGGTGCCGGGCGGCGGCAGCGAGCCGCGCCGCCTCTCCTTCCGGGGGCTGGACATCGAGCAGATCGGCCACGTCTACGAAGGGCTGCTGGACCATACCGCGAAGCGCGCGACGACGACGATCCTGGGGCTGGCCGGCACGGGCGACATGGAGCCGGAGGTGGCACTGGAAGAGCTTGAGGCCTACACGCGCCGGGGCGAGCCGCAGGCGCTGGACTTCCTGCACGAGGTCACGGGGCGCAGCGTGGCGGCGCTGCAAAAGCAGGTAGCGGCCAGGCTGGAGAAGCCGCAGGAGCGCAGCCGCCTGATGGAGGCCTGCGAGAACCGCGCGGAGATCTTTGCGCGCGTGCTGCCCTTCGCGGGCCTGCTGCGCAAGGATACCTTCGGCACCTACCTGATCGTCACGCCCGGCTCGGTCTACGTCACCAGCGGCAGCGACCGCCGCTCGACGGGGACGCACTACACGCCGCGCAGCCTGACCGAGCCGATGGTGCAGCACACGCTCGACCCGCTGGTCTACCTCGGCCCGGCGGAGGGGCTGCCAATGGAGGAGTGGCGCCTGCGCCCGGCAGGGGAGATCCTCGATCTGAAGGTCTGCGATTTCGCCATGGGGTCGGGGGCCTTCCTGGTGCAGGCCTGTCGCTACCTCGCGGAGAAGCTCGTCGAGGCCTGGGAGAACGCCGAGAAGGCTCTGAACGGGACGGCCGGGGGCGCAGCGGGCGCGCGCAAGCCGCAGATCACGCCAGATGGCCAGCTCTCGCGCGGCCGGCCGGAGGAGGAACTGCTGCCCATCGACACCGAGGAGCGGCTGGCGCTGGCGCGGCGACTGGTGAGCGAGCGCTGCCTGTACGGCGTGGACAAGAACCCGATGGCCGTCGAGATGGCCAAACTCTCGCTCTGGCTGATCACGCTGGCCAGGAACCGCCCCTTCACCTTCCTCGATCATGCCCTGCGCTGTGGTGACTCCCTGTTGGGCGTCAACGAGCGCCAGTTGGCGAACTGGTCGCTGGACGCGCGACCTGGCGAGGTGACGCAGATGCTCTGGATACGTGGCGTGATGGAGCGCGCGCTGGCAACGGCCCTGAAGCTGCGCCGCAAAATCAGCCGCCTCCCCGACCGCGACGTTCACGATATCGAGGCCAAGGAACGCCTGCTCAAAGAGGCCGACGCCGCCATGACTGTGGTGAAGCTGGGCGCCGACCTGCTGATCGCCATCACCCTGAGCGAGCCGAAACGCCGCCCCGCCCTGCAAGACACTCTGGGCCTGGACTATTCGCTGCTGGCAAAGGCCTACGAGGAGGGGATTCATGGTGGCCCGACCGAGCAAGGCTGGGAGCCACGCAAGGAGGAGTTCAAGAGGCTGCGCGCCGAGGTAGACGCGTTGCTGCGAGGCCGGAAGCCGTTCCACTGGTTCCTGGAATTCCCCGAAGTGTTCACCGGCAAGAGCGACGATGAGGCGGGGTTCGCGGCGATTGTGAGCAACCCTCCGTTTCAGGGTGGCCAGAAGATTACAGGGGCGATTGGGACGGATTATCGAGATTACTTAGTGTCATACCTGGCAAACGGCAAACGGGGAAGCGCTGACCTATGTGCATATTTCTTTTTGCAAGCGACCAGATTGGTACAATATGAAGGTATGTGTGCATTGCTGGCTACGAATACAATTGCACAGGGGGATACGCGGGAGGTAGGGCTTGATCAGATCGTGGCATCAGAATGGACGATTCCACGTGCTGTTCCAAGCCGTAAATGGCCAGGGGAAGCAAGTTTGGAAGTCGCATATATCTGGCTTAGACATGGAATATGGCAAGGGTTCTATGTATTGGATGAGATGAATGTTGTAAATATTACAACATCCTTGACTATCCCAGGAAAAGCTCAAGGAAAGCCATATACACTCTATGCTAATACAGGTAAGTCTTTCATTGGTTCATTTGTATTAGGGATGGGATTTATTCTGACTCCAGAAGAAGCTCAAGCGCTAATTAAGAAAGATGTTCGCAACCGAAACGTGGTATTTCCTATATTAAATGGAGACGACCTAAATACTCGCTACGATCAGTCTCCAAGTCGTTGGGCTGTCAATTTCCATGATTGGCCACTAGAAAAAGCCAAAGAGTATCATGATTGCATAGAAATTTTACGAGAAAGAGTTAAACCCGAAAGAGAAGCACACTCAGAAAAAACTGTTCGCGAGAGATGGTGGCTCTATAAAAGGCCTACAGTTACACTTTACAACACAGTTGCACCTTTGAAACGAGTACTGGCTATTCCATTTGTTTCAAAATATATCACATGCTCTTGGATACCTACGGGAATAGTTTATTGGCACCCTTTAGTCATTATTGCTTCGGAGTCAAATGCCAATTATGCTGCACTCCAGAGTTCTCTTCACGATTCTTGGGCGCGTTTTCATGGTTCAACCCTCGAAACAAGGATGCGTTACACCCCCTCCGACTGCTTCGAGACCTTCCCTTTTCCCTCCAGCATGTCCACCCTCGACGACATAGGCGAGCGCTACTACACCCATCGTCAATCCATCATGCTTACACGCCAAGAGGGATTGACCAAAACCTACAACCGGTTCCACGACCCGCGCGAAAGCTCGTCCGACATCGTCACGTTGCGCGAACTGCACAGGGAGATGGACGAGGCGGTGGCGCGGGCGTATGGCTGGGATGATCTGCGGCTGGAGCATGGGTTTCACGAGACGAAGCAGGGGCTGCGCTATACCATCAGCGAGGAGGCGCGGCGCGAGGTGCTGGACCGGCTGCTGCTGCTGAACCACCAGCGGCGCGAGGAGGAGGTGCGGGCGGGGCTGTTTGAGCCGAAGAAGAAAGCTGGCGGCAAGGGGAAGGGCAAAGGGCCAACGCGCAAGGCTGCGGAGAGGCCAGACATTGAAAATAATGGGGACGTTGGCCATACAATGCGTGTGCAAGAAATCAGGGAGCGCGCGGGCGAGTATGATAGCATCGAAGCGATGGAGGAGGGGTTGGAGCAGGGATCGTTGTTTGATGAGCTGTGATGGCGGCGATTGTTTGGTATAGATCGCGAACGATAGAGAGGGGGACCCCGGCATATGACAACGCAATGGAATGTGACGTTCAAACCGGCGCTGCTGAACGATGTGGCGACGCTGCCGGCCAAAGAGGCGCACCAGGTGATGGCGAAGGTTGCCCTGCTCATGCAGGACCCGACGCCGGATGCCAAGGTGAAGAAACATCTCAAGCATATGCATAAGGGGGCGGGCAGGCTGTATCGCGTGCGCTCCGGCGATTATCGCATCTTCTATACCTTCGCCGCCGAGAAGCA
>JALYTT010000149.1 GCA_030854145.1 Chloroflexota bacterium
TTTGTGGGGCGCTCATGGATTTTTTGTCTCCTTGCTTGCTTTCTCCATGGGTGCCCTTTACCCACCTTTCTCAGTATATCATTTCTTTTGTATCTTCGTAAGCGGTTTGACAAGTTGCCCACTAGTGTCTTTACAGTTTCTTTGATCAGATTTCACTATCTTTACAACGTAAGGTATTACCAAAATGGGGTCACTAGATTGGCGGGGGCAAAACATACGCTAATTTCGGCAGCCATGGCAAAGGCCATTGCCACGATCTTGCTCTGGATGCTGTTGTTGAGTTGCCAGTTGCCTTTGACGGCGTAAACGCAGACGCCCTTCTGTGTCGCTAAGGAGAGAATTTCCATGCATTCCAGCATGCTCCGGCCCAGACGGGACAACTCGCTCACAATGATCGTATCACCTTCTTGCGCGTTCTCCAAAATGGAGGCGATCTGCCGCTTACGCCAGGAGATCTTGCCAGAGATTTTCTCTTCAATGAACTGGACGTGTTCCAGATGTGCCTCGTTGGCCAGTTTCAAAATGTCCGACTTGTTCTTTTCCAGATCCTGGTCCAGTTTAGAGACCCGTACATAGGCAAATGTCTGTCCTGGCATCCTTTTTCCTCGCTTCGTGAGTGATGGGAATGAAAACCTCATTTCGTAGGGTTATTTTACCCGTTTTTGGGTAAGAATGCGAGACCATTCCATTCCGGGGGCTAACTGCTGGGTTTCTTGATGAGTACATCTATATACCAAACCCATTCGAGTAGGCAAAGAGTCCCTCTCCTCTGGGCAAAAACACATGAAACGAGTAAAGTGTGGTGGAAAAAGAGAGATCGACAGAGGAGAAGCAAGAATGGAGAGTACAAACACAGCAGTTGAGGTCTATCAATTGCGTGTCTGGATACGCCGGATCAGCCCTCAAATCTGGCGTCGTTTGCTCGTGCGGAGTGATAGCACGATCGCTGAACTACACGAGATCCTCCAAGTGGCATTTAGCTGGTCGGATGAGCATCTGCACCAGTTCCTCATCAGGGGGAAGCCGTATGGAATTGGGAGAATTGGTGGCATTCTTTTCGACGATAATCCACGCCAGGTCCGACTCCGTGATTTTCACTTCCGCCTCAAGGAGACCTGGCTGTATGAGTACGACTTGACCGATTGGTGGCAACACGAAATTCGTCTCGAACAGGTTCTTCCCTTTGATCCCGCAAAGCGATATCCTCTTTGCATCGCAGGTCAGCGGCGCGGACCCCTTGAGGATTGTGGTGGCGCATTCGCGTTCATGGAGTTACAAGATGAGCACCCTCAATGGAAAATCATGCCTCAGTTTGCGCAGCTTCTCCTTGACCATCGCGATGACTTGGATGAAAACTCGGATGAACTGCGACGGCTGGCCTACTGGGTTGTCCGCGAGAAATGTGATCGGAAAGCCGTCAATCGCCGCTTGGCTGAATATGCTGCTGGGCAGACAGGAGAGGAGGGAATCTCTCATGCGTATCCGGGTACAGGTTCTCATTGAGTCCGACCAGGAGGCGGCTCCTCTGCATGTGGAAGAAGTGGCCTGCTTCGAGCGCGATCAACTCGCGCCGGAAACACTTGGGCTTCGGCTGGAGGAGGCGAAACAGATGCTGGTCAGTGTCCAGCAAGTGATGACAGCACAACAAGTTGAGGACTATGTGGAGCAACAGCGCCAGTGTCCGCACTGTCAGCAACCTCTTGCATACAAAGGCCATCACCAGATCGGCATGCGCACCCTCTTTGGCAAGCTCACGCTTTCCAGCCCACGCTTGTATACCTGCCCCTGCCAATCCCCCAAAAAGCGTGGTTGGAGTCCCGTCGCCGCACTGTTCTCTGAACGCAGTACCCCTGAATTACTCTGTCAGGAAGTCCGCTGGGCCTCACTCCTGTCGTATGGCGTCACTGTGAAACTCTTGAGCGATCTGCTGCCGATGGAGCATCAATTGAGTGCCTCAACACTCTCACGGCATGTTCACCAGGTAGCAGAACATTTTGAAAGCGAACTGGGCGACGAGCAACCTTCGTTTATCGAGGGGTGTCCTGATCAATGGTACACACTGCCAGAGCCGGGCGCGCCTCTCGTGGTGAGCCTTGATGGGGGCTATGTTCACGCCCGCTCAAAGGAAAATCGTAAGGATGGGTCATTTGAGGTGATTGTAGGCAAGAGCACCACTGGGGAAGGGTCGACGACCCGGTTCGGGTTGGTTTCTGGCTACGATACGAAACCGAGGCGACGGCTCTTTAGGGTCTTGCAAGCTCAGGGATTGCAAATGAACCAGGCGGTCACATTCCTCACGGATGGCGGAGATACCATCCGCGACCTGACCGAGGGTCACAGCCCCCTTGCTTCTCACATTTTGGACTGGTTTCATATTGCGATGCGACTTACTGTGCTGGGTCAGATGGGAAAATCGGTGCCAGTTGAGCACAAAGGCGAGAAGTTCGAGAAAGAATTGGAGCGGGTCAAATGGTTCCTCTGGCATAGTAATGTCTATAAAGCACTCCAGTTACTAGAGTGGCTAGAGCTGGACATCGACGAGGAGGCAGGTCCAGTGGCCCGGAAGTTGGCGAGAACCTTGCACGAGTTTGACCACTACATCCGTACCAATCAATCTTCTCTCCCGAATTATGGTGATCGCTACCGCAATGGAGAAGCAATCTCCTCGGCAGTGGCAGAGTCTTCCGTGAACCAGATCATCAGCAAGCGTTTTGTCAAGAAGCAGCAAATGCGCTGGACCAGGCGCGGCGCTCATCTGTTACTCCAGGTACGAACGCGGGTGTTGGACGACACGTTAACGACGACCTTCCAGCGCTGGTATCCTGGTATGAAAAGAGGCAAGACCCCGCAAGAACCGGCTCTAGCGGCCAGTTGAAGAACACGTCAGAATCGCCTGTACGTCTCTTGTCTCTCTTTTCGTTCAAATACTCGTTGTGCTCTATCTTTTGAAGCAGATTCCTGATAGAATACTCATTATCTCAGGAATAGCGCCGAAAGCAGATGGTCGTGAGCGTGAAAAATAGGCTTTTCAAGGAACACATCTTTATCGTTATCACAGGAATAAGGAAAAATGGGTGGCGTCCATGGCAACTGAAGAACAATCCTTGGAAATCCAAGTCTCAACATTCCTCGCTGACCTAGCTCATGCGAATCACTCTCCGCAGACGTGCCGTGCTTACGCAAGCGATTTAGCACAGTTGTGTACGTTTCATCAGGGGCCAGTCAATACGATCACCGCAGGGGTGTTGCAGACATTCTTTGGAAGGCATGCCCATCTTCGTCCAGCTACCAGAGCACGCAAGCAAGCAGCAGTCGCGCGTTTTCTGACTTGGGCCGAGCAACAAGAGTTGCTGACCGCGAACCCGATGCGCAAGATCGACCGCGTGAAGCTCGATCCACCGCAGCCACGCGGTGTGAAGCGCGAACAGATAGAACGCATTTTCAAAGCCATTCCTGCCGGGCATCTGCGAGACCGACTCTTCTTCCGTTTGCTCGCGGAGACCGGTCTGCGCGTCAGCGAGGGGCTTTCCTTGTACGTGGAGGATCTTGACCTCTCACTCGACAATGAGCATCTGACCATCGTGGGGAAAGGTGGCAAGCGGCGAACAATTCTGCTCGACGATCCACGCCTAGTGCAGCAGCTCCGAACCTATCTCAAAAGGATGGGCTACCAGCATGGACCACTGTTCAGGGCAGAAAAGAACGGGCGAGGAGGACTATTGCGCTACCAATCCATGCAGGAGCGCTGGGACCACTACTGCTCGCAGGCGGGTGTCGCCTGTACGCTTCACCAACTTCGACACAGCCATGCGACTGAACTCATCAACGGCGGAGTCAGTTTACCGACCATTCGCAAGCGATTGGGGCATAAAAGTCTGCAAACAACCTTACGTTATGCAGAACAATCTGATGCTGCCGCTGATATGGAATTACGAACGTGGCGGCGAAAAAGAACTTATTCCTCTCAGAAAGGTTATAACACCAAATGAAGTAGGAGCAAGGTAGATGAAAGCTATCAGAATTTTTTATTCTTATGCCTTTCCAGATGAACCACTGCGAAAAGATTTGGAGAAGCATCTTACTATTCTGAAACGGCAGGGGCTTATTACCACTTGGCACAGTCAAGAAGTAACAGCAGGTACCGAACGGTTGCATATAATTAACCGTTACCTCGACCTTGCGAATATCATTTTGCTCCTGGTGAGCCCTGACTTTATGGCCTCAGACTTCTGCTATAATGTTGAAATGCAACAGGCTATGAAAAGGCACACCATGGGTGAAGCCCGTGTGATTCCTATCATTCTTCGCTCCATTGACTGGAAGGACGCACCATTTGGAAAACTGCAGGTGTTGCCCTTTGATGGGAAACCTATTGCAAGTTGGTCTAGTAAGCATAGACGTGACAAAGCTTTTCTGGAAGTCGCTTTGTCATTACGATCTGTAATCAGGGTTATGGAAAATCCACTAGAGACAAACGCAACAACAAGTGGTGCCCTTGCGGCTAGTAACGAGCTTCGGAGCGAAATTGCCCATCTTCACATAAACAGAGCAATGGCTTACCACGACAGGGGGCGTTTCGATGAGTCCTTAGCCATTTATGATCAAGCTCTCCTTTTAAATCCTGATGACCCTATTGCACATAGTGGAAAAGGGGACCTGCTCGGGGATCTTGGTCGCTACGAAGAAGCTCTTCAGGCCTACAGGCAGGCTCTGCATCTAGATCCTGATGATGGAGAGGTTTGTTACGCAAAGGCGCGCACCCTTAGATATCTTGGTCATTACGAAGAAGCTCTTCAGGCTTATGAGCACGCACTTCATCTTAAGCCTGATGATGGAGAGGTTTATTACGCAAAGGCACTCACCCTTAGGGACCTTGGTCGCTACGAAGAAGCTCTTCAGGTTTGTGAGCACGCACTTCATCTTAAGACTAGTTATGCAAAACCCATTTACCGTACAAAGGCACGCATCCTTAGGGACCTTGGTCGCCACGAAGAAGCTCTTCAGGCTGACCGTGATGCTGAAGTGTGAGGACTTTTCTTCTTCTAAGTCCTCACACTTCAGCAGTTAAGAAGTCAATAGAGGAAGTCATTCCAGAACGGCGGTAATCTCAACACGGCGATTAGAGCGTATCTCGGTACAGGGATCCTCACTCATCAAGCAACCCAACAGTTAGCCCCCATTTTGGAATGGTCTCCATGTAGAGCTTCAGGTAGAAGCGATGTACTTTGAGCCACATGCTTCAATGGAGGAACATTCGGCAGATCATCCAATTCTCTTCCTGGCCATCAGCGGTCGGGGACACGTGCGCATCGGCGGTCCTGTGGGCGAAACGCGTGAGATCCAGGCGAACGAGGCTGTCCTCTGGCCTGCTCATGCCGACCACACCGTCTGGACAGGTGATGAGGCACTGCATGCAATTGTGATCAACATTCCCCAGGAGATAGCTTAGCCCTGGTACAAAAGGAGTTGGCTCACCCGCACATTCAGGATCTTCTCATCCTATCACATGTGCAATCGCGCAATATGTGAGTGAGCCGCTTCACTGCTAAGAAAACGATAGCATAGAAACAGGTGGAGTCGGGTTGAGCATCCACGAAGACACTGCGCAAGGAGGGCACTTCTCGTGGGTGCCTCTCTATATTACGACATGGATCAGCGATTTCTTTCAATAAGAAGCATATTCGCCAGTAGTGAAGTGTGTTGGCAAGAGATGGGGAGCAAGCAATAGTTAGCGCGCTTTTTCTATCAGTTCCAACAGGACGCCATTGGCGCCCTTTGGGTGAATGAAAATGGCGCGGCCCTCGGCGGCAATCCGTGGCTGTTTATCCAGTACGCGGACGCCCTGGGCCTGCATAGCGGCGAGCGCCGCATCAATATCATCGACTTCGAGGCAGATATGATGCAGGCCCTCGCCGTGCTTCTCCAGGAACCTCAACAGGCCGGCATTGGCGCCGGTCGGCTCGATCAATTCGATTTCGCTGCCTTCCGGCCCACCCATCGGCAGGAAGGCAATGCGCACCTGCTCTGTTGGCACCTCTTTGATCTCGCCAGGCGTAATGCCAAGCGTATCGCGGTAAAAGGTCAGCGCCTGCTCGATGTCGCGCACAATAATGGCAACATGGTCAATGCGCCTTGGCATGCGAATCTCCGTTCTCGCGTCCTACCGGCCCCCAGCCTCCGCGCGGCTGGCAGCCTACCTGTTGAAAGTCCGTCTGCCGGAGCGTATGCGGGATAATCGCGAACAGACCAACGCCGAGCTGGATCGAATTCGTCAGGGTGCTCAGCGCCATTAAGGCCCCGATGCGCGTCTCCTCACTATAGTTCAACAGATCGACCATTTGCTCAAACTCGGCCTGGGTAAGCACCTCATAGGACAAATCTGGCTTTACCAGCAAGCTGAGATCAAGGTCAACATAGGACAGGCGATCTGCTCCGATCACAGGCGGCTGAATAACCGAGGCATACGTGTGCAGCAAGGCCTGACCATCATAAAAGGCACTGAGCATATACCAGCGCTGGGGCCAGAAGAATTGCAGGCAATTATAGCGCAATGGACGTGCTCTGGTCGTCCATTCCATCGATGTGCCTGCGGGCAGCCAGAGACGGATACAATCCTCCGATGGCGCCGCCACTTCTTCATCGCTCAGGCGTGTTGTGTTATGCAGTCGATACGCGCGCCACGTTCCCCGTAGCGCCTGGTCATAACTCCGACTTTCCACCCGGAAATCTGGTTGCATGATAGCTCTCCCTTCCATCAGCTTCATAGTACGCAAATTTGTGCATATCGTCAAGCATAAGGCTTTTCTTCCCATAAGAAGCCAGGCTAAAGCCTGTTTTTAACGGTGTGTACCCTCAAAAAGCATGCGCACAGGATCGTTGTGTTGTACAATAAAGGAGCGCTATACGACCACTAATGAGTAATCGGAGACCAGAGAAACCGAAAACGAGATCATATGCGTTGTCCAAATTGTCAAACTATCAATCCACCGCATGCCAAGTTCTGTCTGGAATGCGGAAATCGTCTTGTCGTCTGTCCCAACTGCGGCACGATCAATGTGCCCGCGGCCAAATTCTGCATTGAGTGCGGTACGCCCCTGGTATCTAGAACCGGGAATAGCGCGGCGGCATCCCTCATAGATAGTAATAACACGTCTGGCAACAACAGACGGACACAACCGCTGCCAGATGTCCTGGAACCGCCTGAGGAGAGGCGAGTTGTCACCATTATGTTCGCGGACATTACGGGTTCGACGCCGCTGGCGGATCACCTTGACCCCGAAGAGATGCGCGCGATCCTGTCAAGCTACTTCAACCTGATGACGGAGCAGATCAGGCGGCACGGCGGCACGGTTGAGAAATATATAGGTGACGCGGTAATGGCGGTTTTCGGGCTACCCAGCGCGCACGAGGATGATCCCGACCGCGCTATTCGCGCTACGCTCGACATGCAGAGGGCGCTCGCCAGGTTCAACGCGTTGCGCAAAGCCCGCGATCCGCATGTGGTGCCGCTGCAGATGCGCATTGGGATCACCACCGGTGAAGTTGCGGCCCCCGGCAACTCGCATTTCAGCAGGCGGGATTTCCTGATCACAGGCGATGCCGTTAACGTGGCCGCTCGCCTCCAACAGGTGGCGATGCCGGATACCATCCTGATTGGGGAGCGCACCTACCTGGCAGCACGCGAGGTCTTCAAGTTTCAAGCGATGGCTCCTCTGCGCCTGAAAGGCAAGCCAGAGCCGATCAAGGCCTGGGTGGTACAGGGCCCACAGGATCACACGCGCGCCATTGCGCAGCATCCACGAGGCATCGAGGGGCTGGAGACTCCACTTATCGGGCGGGCGCTGGAACTGACTTTGATGCATGCTACCTATGCACGCGTGCAGGCAGAGCAACACCCACACCTGATCACGCTGCTGGGGCCGCCGGGCATTGGCAAATCACGCCTGGTACGCGAATTCATCGAGCGCGAAGAGGAAACCTCGAAATGCACGACCTGCGAAGATAGGCTCACCGCTCCGCTGGTGCTCAGGGGTCGTTGCCCACCCTATGGCGAGGGTATCACATACTGGCCTTTGATCGAGACGCTGCGTACTTTGCTACATGCAAAAGATGAAGAAAGCCCTGAAGACCTGGACAGGCGCTTCACTGAGTTCGTGCGTGACACACTGAGCATTGCCAAACGCAGCGAGGACCCGGTAGAGGTCACCAGCGCCATTGCACGCAGCATCGGCAGGGGCCTGAGCGGCCAGATAGGCGAGCAGGAGTCCCCTAAGCGCGAAAGGGAACGCCAGCGCGCCACACACGGCAAAAGCCCTGATCAGGGAGCCGCGCAGGCCACATTGCTACGCGCGTGGCGCATCCTGCTGGAGTCCCTGGCGCAGCAGCAACCTCTGATCCTGGTGATCGATGACCTGCAATGGGCGGATGAGGCGCTGCTCGACCTGCTGGAACACCTGATGGAGCGCATCACCAGCGTACCCATTCTCCTCATCTGTCCCGCACGCCCGGATTTCTTTGAGCGACGACGGGATTGGGGCGGCGGACGGCGCAATTTCACGACGATTGCCCTGGAGGCTCTCTCGCAGGAAGATACCGGCGAACTGATTAACGCACTCCTTAAGGGAAGCGATCTGCCGGAAACGCTTCGTCATACGATCCAGAGCCGCGCCGAGGGCAACCCTTTCTTTGTGGAAGAGATCGTGCGCATGCTCATCGATCAGGGTGTACTTGTGTATAATGATGACTGCTGGCATGTGCGCTACCGCAATGGCGCGCTCCTGAGCGAACTGGCAACCCCGGCGGCGCCTCCCGACGACACACTGCTGGACCTGCACTACGTTCTGCCGCTGCCGCGCGTGCCCGACACCATTCAGGGCGTGCTCACGGCGCGTGTCGATCTACTGAACCCTGTAGAGAAGCGGGTGCTCCAGCAGGCATCGATCATCGGCCGCACCTTCTGGCTGGCAGGTCTGCTCGAACTCACCTCGGAACTGGAACTCGATACGATCACCAACACACTTGAAGCACTGATGGATCGCGATTTCATCGTCGAGACCAGGCAGCAGGCGCGTAGCCCGGTAGATGACGACCGCATATTTAGCTTCAAGCACATCTTAATCCGCGACGTGGTCTACAACAATCTCTCACGGGTGCGGCGCTGCCAGGAGCACGCCCGCCTGGCCCTGTGGCTGGAAGAGAAGACGGCGGGTCACACAGAGAACTTCGCGGAACTGCTGGCCTACCACTACCAACAGGCCCTGGCTACGTGGCCGAGCGGGCTGGCCGCCAGCGCTATCCACATCGATGACATGCACGATCAGGATACTGGCTCCTCGACCGAGCCGCTGCAATTGACGCGCACGGAGGTGCGCCGCCGGGCGATCACCCATCTGACCATAGCCGGCGACCAGGCGCTGCATAGCTACTACACCATCCGCGCTATCCAGGCATACGGCGAAGTGCTGGATATGCTGGATGAGAGCAACGCCGATAAGGTGACCCTGGCCAGGATGCATGAGAAGCTGGGCGATGCCTATACGCAGCGCGCGAATACGAATGACGCATGGAACGAGTATCGCCAGGCATTGCAGATTGTGAAGGCAGAGCCGCAAGCAGACAGCAACGAGTTATTACATTTGTATGATCGCCTGGCGGAGCTAGCGACCCGCTGGTTCAGTTTATTCAGGCCGCTCCCCGACATGCAGGAGGTGCGCTCCTACATTGATGCAGGCTTAAAGCTATCCGAGAATCGACCGGCCAGCGCCGACCGCGCGGCCTTCCTCACCTATCTAGCAATGTGGTACCTGCACCAGGGGACACATGATAACGCGGGAATAACCGGGCTGGCACTGCAGAGCGGACTTGAGGCGCGTCGCATCGCCGAGGAAGCCGATGATGCCGGCGTGCTATGGGTCGCGCTGGATGCGCTCGGCGTTATCTATACGTGCCAGCACAAATACCAGGATTCGCACAAGGCCCAGCACGATCGCCAGAAACTGGCCCAGCGCATCAGCAGCCGCGAGGAGCTGCACGATCTGTACTACTCTCTGGGCCAGGCGCATGAATATATCAGCGACTATCCATCGGCCGCGAAGTGGCTGGGTGAATCGTGGCGCATCGCCCAGACAATGGAGAGCCCATCGCTCCTACTCATCAGCATGCTGGGGCGAATGTATGTGTGGTACGAATGGAACCGCTGGGGTGATGCTCGCGAGGTCGCGCAAAGCATTCTCCAGTTGATCGATCAGTACCAGCTTGAAGAGCACTGGCAGCTTAAGGTATGCGAGCAACTCGCGCTTATCGCCTACCGTACAGGCCAGGAGGAAGAGGGGGATGGCTTCATACGCCAGTACAAGCGCATCTCCAGTAAAATAGGCGCTGCCTCCCCACCGCTGCCCATGATCTCCCTCGCACGCGAGGATTGGACACATGCAGCGGCTGAGATCAGAGAGTCTCTGAAGCAGGAGGAGCCCTTTCCCTCGCCGATCATGCTGGCGCACCTGGCCGAGCTTTCCGTCACCACAGGGGAGGATGCTGCCACGCAACAGGCACTCTGCGAGCGCGCCGTGGTCCTTGCGAAGGACGCGGGAGCGCGCAAGTACCTGGGGGTAGCCCTGCGCGCACGGGGTTATATGTACCTGGAGCAAGAAAACTGGGGCGCGGCGGAGGCCGACCTGCAAGAGGCGCTACATTGCTTCAAAGAGCTGGATCTACCCTGGGAACGTGGACAGACCTTCTACTGCCTGGGGTTGCTCTACCGCCGCCGGGCCGACACGCTCCAGCAGGATAACAGCAAAGCACGCGAGGAAGATATCGGCCGGGCTCAGTACCATTTCGATAAGGCGCTCGGCTTCTTTGAGTCGCTCAACGCTGTACCTGACGCCGAACGGGTCAGATTAGCACTGAGGCAGGACCGGACGACGCCTGTATAAGTCTTGCTAAGCTAACGCATCTCCCACAGGGTAGGCGCATGCCACAATTGGGTAGAGTCCCACACAGTACCCATCTGCGGCGGCAGAACAGAGATATGCACCTGGTCGAGATTCGCTCCGGCGGCTTTGATATGGGCGCGCATACTGTTCAAGGCCACTTTTGGCGTATTATTTGTGCGGCTCAAGTGCGAGAGCCAGAGCCAGCGCACGCTGTCAGAGCGCCAGGTGCGCAATACGGCGCCGGCAGCCTGATCGTTGGAGAGATGACCTGTCGCGCCGAGTATGCGTTGCTTGAGCGAGTAGGGGTAGGGACCGCGCAGTAGCATCTGGCGGTCGTGATTCGACTCCAGTACAAGCAGGTCGGCATGGCTCATCATCTCAAGCATGAGCGGCGTCACTTCGCCGGTATCGATGGCCACACAGACCCGGCACCCTCCAGCATGGAGCAGGTAGCCACAGGGGGAGACGGCATCATGCGAGACAGGGAAAGAGAGGACCTCGATATCGCCAATGACGCGGTGGGAGCCAACTGGCAACGGCAAGAAGCCTGGTATCTCGCCTGCCTGCTCCACCTGACTCTGTTGATAGGAGGAGAGCAACACCGGTGTCGTCTCCAGCTCGTAGCTTGAGGGTGCATCCATGGTCACAAGCGAGCCGGAGTCTGCGCGCCACGCGCCTTCAGCGAGTCCGCGCACGATGGCCCCGAACGTGCCAGGGGCGGTAATCAAGGGGATGGCATAGCGCTTCAGCACAAGCGGGAGGCCCACGACATGATCGCTATGCTCGTGGGTCACAAGAATAGCCTGGAGCTGCGCCGGGGAGACGCCTACGCTGCGCAAGCGATCAACGAGGATGCGACCTGAGAGGCCGGCATCCACCAGCAATTTTGTACGGCCTTGAGGCCCAGCCTCTACTAGCAGCGCATTGCCGCTGCTCCCACTTCCCAATGAAACGACTCGCATGATCTTATCTACCTACATGCTCTATTCTATAGCCAACAAGGATCGCGCATTGCCTCCCAGCACCATCTCCAGCGCTTCAGGGAGCAAGCCAGATTGCGCGATATGCTCAATGACGCGCCTCTGCTGTAACAACGCGTAATCGCTGGCGAAGAGGATGCGGTCCGCGCCAACGAGGTGCGCCACAATGGGGAAAATCGTCTCCCGGTAGAGATAGATGGTGGCAGCAGTATCATACCACACGGAGGCCGCGATACGTTGAATCTCCGGCATCAAGGTATAGAAAGGCAGGCCACCGCCCCAGTGCGCGGCGACGAAACGCACATCGGGGAAGGCGCTCAGGAAGGCCACGATATCTGGCAGGGAGACATTGCCTTTACCAGGATAGACATGGCCGACGGGTTCGCTGCAATGGGACATAACCAGCAATTGATAGTGGCGCACAATCTCCATCAGGGGAGCTAACAGGTCGATATCGCTCAGCCGGTAGCCCTGACCGTGGGGCATAAGCTCGCCCAGGCCGATCATGCCTGAACGAGCGCAACGCTCCAACTCGCGTGCGGCGCCCGCTCCCACCGCCGGCTGAATGACCGCCATGCCATAGATGCGCCCTGGATAGCGGTGCAAGGCATCGATCACATAGCTGTTTGTCTCCTCAATGAGGCCGGGATCGCTCCAGCCAAACGAGAAGGCCACCGAGGCATCAACGCCCGAAAGCTCCATCTCCGCCACCAGATCTTCCACGCTCGCCATCCTGGCGCGTGGGTCGCTATAGAGTTGCTTGAACCAGGGATCTCGCTCACAATAGCGCTCCCGGTGATCGCGAATATCCGGCGGAAAGAGATGCGTATGAAAATCGATGAGCATAGTAATCACTCCTATCCACCAGGCGCAGGTCAGCGGCCCCCTCCCGCGTAGGGATGCGGCAAGCCGCATCCGTGTGGGCCTCGCTTGCGCGGCCTGGGGCGAGCTCCTTGTCCTGCCTAATAAAGCTTGACAGAGCAGTACACAGTATAAATATACATAGATAAATTGTGGCACAGGCGGGGATAGGGGGTGGGGGTCTGATAAGCAGAGAGGCGATAGCTGACCTTGCATGCCTGAAAACAGGCACGCGGGGTCAACTATCGCCTCTCTGGTACTGACAACGCGTTTCGATTCTTACCTCAATTTTACTGAGAGACACACGACCGGCGCACGCCTCCCTGATCAGCCTGCTCCAGGCGATCCAGGGGACCATCGAGAAACCGGGGGCACTCCCCAGAGGGACTCCCACGGCTCGG
>JALYTT010000150.1 GCA_030854145.1 Chloroflexota bacterium
GGTAAACGGCGCCCCTCCCCCCCTTACCTCTTCATTCTAACGAAGGTACCAGCAGGCCGTAGCCGCCTTTTTCCATGCGGTACATCACGTTAACGGTATCGGTGGCCTCATTGATAAATGGGTAGAAGGCGAGGCCAAGCGCCTCCATCTGGAGAATCGCCTCGTGATCGCCCATAGGTTTTGTGGGGACGCTGCGGATCTCTGTGATCCCGGACCACACATCCTCATTGTGCTCATCGGCGATGTGGTGAGGGATCTCGTATTCTCCATCGGTAGCGTCATCAGCGCCAGCCTCCTCTGCCGTCGAAAGAGCGCCGGAACGCGACAGGGCCAGGACCCTCACGGGGGCTGTGCGATGGCGTACTGCGCTGGTCTGCCGGTCTTTCTGGCGACCGAGTTGCGCAATGACTTTATCGAGGGCAAGGTCAAAGGCTTTATCTGCCCTGGGGGCATTGACCTCGCTGCGAACGGGGTGGGAGTTACCAGAAAGCACAAGCTGCACCGAGAAGCGATCTTGCGCACTGCGCGTCTGCTCTTCGGTAACGGTTACCTCAACACGGGTCTCTGGGGTGACCAGGCGCGACAGCTTCTGCGCCTTCTGCTCGACATGTTGACGTAAGCGAGGGGTGACCTCTAGCTGTTTTCCCTTGATGATGATCTGCATATCGTACTCCCTCTTTTCCGATCCACTACACAGGAAATAAAATGGAATAGGATTGGCTTTAACAGTATGTCAAAGCCAATCCTATTATACCATTCCCCGCGACCAGGTGAAGATGCAGATGTCTCTAAAATGTCACAGAATGTAGCCTGAGGGAGCGCCACAACCTCACGAGGCATCACATCAATGCGAGGTGGCAAGCATGGACCAGAAATCCGGCGGCTCCTGGGTAGTGCGCCACCAGAAAGCAAAACCGGGATTGCTGTCTTTGTATTGCGCCCCTGTCTGCAAGGCCTGCTTGAAACCCGCGATAGTCGCGTAGAGGCCACGCGCGCTGAGATACCAGACAGAGTGCTTCATGCCTGCGCTATCCATATAGACGAGGTGGGGCGCGTATGGATCATGGAGATCGCTGGCGGCGGTATCGATCTGCGAGGAGGAGGCCTGGGCCACCATATCCTGTGCCTGCTGAAAGGTGATGATGCCCTCAAAGACCCAATGATCGGTATGCCAGTGCCAGGAATTACCGTAGAGCGGCAGTTCCCAGATGATATGTGGCAGCATCTGGGGCATCGTCTGCAAGGTGTAGTCCAGCAGTTGACGCAGCCAGGGGATACTCACGGAGGGGCCGGGCGTAAAATATGACTGATCGACAGCCATAACCACCATAAAGTCGGCGGAGTGGCCCAGGAGACGCCAGTTCTCGAAACCATTGAGACCGTAGTAGGCATCCCGATCGCTGATCTTGTGAATAAGGGCGATGCCATACCACTTATGCAGCGGGCGCAGCATGGCCCACAGGTGCTGATTATAGGTAGCAAATATCTGCTGGATCGCGGGATAGTTCAGATCGATGCCTTCGAGGTCCATAATCACGCCGTCGTAATGGGCGCGCGTCACCTCATGGATAATGGGAGCATAGAGGGCAGGGTTGGTCGTAGCCCGGTCGACATAGGCGGCAGCTTGCTGCGGGGTCCAGGAGCCGGGCGCGCCATCCGTCTGCATGGTGATCGTCAGATAGGCCATGCCGCCCTTACTATGCACGAGCTGCACAACATTATCCATACTGAGGCTCCCTGGCATGCAACTGTTGCTATCGCCGTTAATGAGCTGCCCCGTCGTTGGATCGACCCAGCCGGTGCCCACGAGAGCCACATCGGAGGCAACGGCGGCGGATTGCCGATAGGCCTGCATACCGGCCTGGCAATCGCGCCCAACGATCCAGCCTAGAGAATGTGTCTGGCCCTTGAGGAGTTCGGCGTTCGTGCTTTGCGGCTCCACAACGCTCTGCGACGTAATACTCCACGGCTGCCCATACATAAAGCCGCCATCCGAGCGGCCCTCGATGCGATTCACCAGCGCGCGGCCAGCCAGTAGTACCGCCAGAGCGATACAGAGAACGCCCAGGACAGCGCTTGCTTTATGAAAAATCTTCCCCAGCATACGGTACCCTTTTTACCTGGCGCTAATGATACAAATATAGGCATATAGTAATGCACAACTCCAATCATACCATATCGGCATACAAGAAAAAACACTATGAGAAAAAGAGGTCAGTTTGTCCCTGCGGCCAGGCGAGATTTTTATTTGTTAAACACATTGTAAGAGCAGATAGAGCGGCCTGATACGCCAGCGTGGGTAAAAGCATTTAACAAGCGAGCATAACATTGTCACATCTAAAGCCGACATATGCCAGCCATACGGTATTGAAAATTACAACAACTTCACGTTATACTTGTGAAAGGGATGAACATTGTGTCATCTTTTAATATCATAGATTCACAAAATGTTCATTCTTTGATGGTATGCTGATGGTAGCATTGACATGAACTTCTGTAGTCTTCTTGTATTGTGGAAGGGTAAGTGGCAGCATGACTCAATTACCAAGTGATCATCACATCACCTATCAGCTACAGTTTCGCAAATGTGGCAAGGCATCGTGCGGCACCTGCCGTGATGGGCAGGGGCATGGTCCTTACTGGTATGCATACTGGCGCGAGGGTTCGCGCCTACGTTCTGGATATATCGGTAAAGTTCATCCTAGCACTCTGGGCATAAAGGGGGCGCCGCCCCTGGATGTGCCGCCGCCGGTTGCGGCTGCCGCCGGTATGGAGCAGGCAGCCCCGGCACTCACCTGATCCACCCTGGGGTGTTGTGAGAGACCCTGATAAGCCCTGGAGAGGTGCAACCATCGCCCAGAGTGTAGGGGCGCCGGAGACATAGGGGCGTGGTTGACAAGCCCATATGACTGGCGTGATCGTGACGCGATCGGTCGTGCGCGGGCTTGTCAACCGCGCTCCTACGCTTTATCATCATATTTGCATCTCTTGTTGTATTATGTGCTTTATTTCTGTGTCTATTTCCAATAGACAAGGCTGTGATAGAATGAGGCTAAACGCATTCTATCAGAGTGGGAGAGTTGATGAAATGTCCTTATTGTGGCGGCAATGAGTCGCGGGTGAAAGACTCGCGGGACATTGGCGACGCCATTCATAGGCGGCGCGAATGTGAGCAGTGCAAGGGACGGTTCAGCACATACGAGCGGGTCGAGAAATCTCACCTGATGGTGATCAAGCGAGACCAGCGGCGTGAGCCTTTCGACCGGGGAAAACTGTACGTTGGGCTGCGCAAGGCCTGCGAGAAGCGGCCCTTGCCTGTTGGGGAGATCGAGAGTGCCGTCGAAGAGATCGAGCAGGAACTGTATCGCCAGGGCAGGCAGGAGCTACAGAGCAGTGTCATAGGAGAGCTTGTCATGGAGCACCTGCGGCGGATGGACAAGATTGCCTATATTCGCTTCGCCAGTGTCTACCGTTCCTTTGGCGATGTCGAGACGATGTTCGAGGAGATCCAGCAATTGCTCAGCCGCGAAAAAGGCGAAGCCGCGGAGCCAGTGGAGCATATGGACCCGGAACCCGGAACCTCTAAATCCAAATCTTAAATTGCGCGGGCGCGGGTTGAACACTGCCTGGGCTAATGGAGCCCGCGCGTCTCCGGGTCTGTATGCTCCTGCAACAGCTTATTGTCGGGCGCGCCCCTCGGCTTTGCGCAGGCGGCGGCTGAGGACCGATAGCAGCTTCAGCGCGATATCGGGCTGAGCGTGCAGCGCCATGCGAAAGTTCCAGATCGGCAGCAGGATCGCTGTCGTATCCTCGGCCGCTATGATCGTAGCCGAGCGCGGCAGATCATCCAGCAAGGCCATCTCGCCCACCACCTCGCCAACACCCATGGTGCCAAGGTTCTCCTCAGCGCGGTCGGGATTGGCCGCCTGCGTGATGCGCACCTTGCCAGCGGTAATCACATAGAGCCCCGTCCCTGTATCTCCCTGGGAGACTAATGTCGTACCGGCGCTATACTTACGCTCCTGGGCGCCTGCCGCCAGTTCATTCAGTTCCTTCTTGTTCAAATCCTTAAAAAGATCAACATTGCCTAAAACGTCCTCATACATGCCCGGAAACTCCTTTGCAACAAATATGCTTTTGTTTCTGCTCTGGATACCAACGAACGAGCCATCCCATGTCTCCACTGGCTGTATTTTACCACACGTGTCGCCCTACGCCTATTGCCTGGGCCACATTCATCCGCTTGCCTGGATACATTCATCGCCCCTATGCGGATTTCGGAAGGCTTTTTGACTTTCTGGCCTCCACACACTACAATGTTTTAGATAGCAAAAATACGCTAAACAGAGCATACAAGCACTCAGCAGAAGAGAGTTCACGATGACGACACAAGATACACCCACGGCGGAGCAGCGCTTCCATATTGGCATCGATGCCCTGAATGATGGAAAACTGGATAAAGCCCTTGATGCCTTCACAGACGCGGAAGTACGCTTTCGCCTCGCGGGTGACTTCAAGCGCGCCGGAGACAGTCGTTCGATGATTGCTGATGTCCAGCGCCAGAAGAATATGCTGGAGCAGGCGACCAGCAGCTATCACAAGGCCATGCAGTTCTACCACGATGCCGACCGCCCGCTGAGCGAGGCAGGGGCCGCTCTTTCGCTGGGACACCTGGAGCGGCAGCAGGTGCAGCTCGACCTCGCGCAAAAAGCCTACCAGGTAGCGGAGCAGCTCTACGTCACACACAATAATCTCAAAGGGCAGGGCAACGTGGCTATGGCGCTGGGTCACATCGAGCTACAGCGCGGGCAGACCAAACAGGCCGCTGTGTACTACCGGCAGGCCATCAAGCACTTTAGCGAAGCCGGGGACGCCACCAATGAGGCAGATGCGCGCCGCAGTCACGCGGACATTGAGCGCCTGTACCGGCGCTTCGCTGAAGCCGAGGCCGAGTACCGGCGCGTCCTTGAAGTCTACCAGAGCACCAGGGATCGCTACGGCATTGTCGACGCGCTCCTGGGACTGGGGCGCATCTATCTTGACGAACAGCGGCTCGACGAGGCCGCCAGCGCTTTCGCAGACGCCTTGCAGCAGGCGCACCCGATAGAATATGAGCTGGGCGAAGCCGACGGAAACCTGGGACTGGCGGAGGTGAGCCTGGCACGCGGGCAGGTTGACCAGGCGTTATCGGTAGCCCAAAACGCGCTTCAGGTCTACACAAACCTGCGCAACGGTCTGGGAGGCGCGCACGCCAACCGCGTCCTGGGGGAGATCAATTTGCGGCGCGGGCAGCTCTCTTACGCCAATTCCTTTATGGAGCGCGCGTTACGCACATACAAGGCTATCGCATATCCCCTGGCCTGGGCGGAGACCACGGTGGGCCTGGGAGAGATCCAGCGGCGACGAGGCTCATTGGAGCGCGCGCTCCAGACCTTTGATGAAGCGCGCTTGCAGGCCCACGCCTCGGCGAATGCCCAGGTTGAGGGCCGGGCGCTGCTGGGTATCGGCGATATCTATCGTCAACAAGGGCGTATCGCCCAGGCAGCAACCGCTTACCAGGAGGCGCGGGTACACGCCGAGCAGTTGGGGCAGCCGCGCCGCGCGCCGGCGGTAGCGGAGGCGGATATCCGTCTGGCGCGCCTGGCGGTGTTCAATGGGCATCTGGATGAGGCGGTTGCGCACCTGGCGCAGGCCCTGGCCCTGATCAACAATCACCCCCTCGCGGCCCAGGTCACCCCCATGCTGTTGCTGGTGCAGGGCCAACAGTTGCTGACCGAGGGCGATTTCACCCAGGCAGAGACGCGCTTCAGCAACGCGCATGATCAGGCGGAAGCACAACAAGAGCCACTGCTGGCGACCCAGGCGCTGCTAGAGTTGGCGCGCACGCGGCTGGCGCGCGGCGAACTGGAGGCGGCCGCCATGACCTGTACGGAAGTCGGGCGGCAGTTCCAGTTGCTTGAAAGTACCGATGGCGATGGCGGTGCGGTGCTGGGCCTGGCGCAGGTGCTGATTGGACAACAGCGTTGGGAAGAGGCGATTGTGCGCTGTGAGGAGGCCCTGACCCGCTTCAATCAGAGCGACGACCTGATCGGACAGGCCGATACGATGCTGGCCCTGGGCCTGGCCCATCGCGGCGATGGCGACCTGAATGAGGCCTCGACTGCCCTGGAGCAGGCGCTGACCCTGTACCAGCAGCAACAACAACCGCTGGGCGAATCTGATACACGCTACGAACTGGCGGGCATCTTTCTGGCACGCGGAGAACTGGACAGGGCCGCGAAGGAGTTCGCCAGGGCCATCACCCTCGTTGAGCATGTGATGAACACCCTACGCACCCCGCAGCAATGGAGCATATTCCTGCGGCAATATGGAGAGCTATACGCGCAAGCAGCGATCACCCAGGTCCGGCTCAACCAGCAGGAGCAGGCCCGTACATTGCTGGCAGCCTTTGTGCGCATCGCTGGAGGCCAGGAGATCGCGCAGCACCTCAGCGCCTATGAAGAGACCGTCCCGACCAGCGGAGACGCTGGAAGCGAAGAGGAGATACGCGGCAACAAGGACCTGGTAAAGCGCTTGAAGCAATTACGCAAAGCTGTAACGTAAATAATAGAGGGCACCCGTCAGGGGCGCCCTCTATATCCCTACACACCTATTGCCAGATGCTGGCAAACGTCTTATGATGCAGGGGAGCCAGGGTAGGCGGAGTGAAAGACGATATTGTTGTTGGTAAGGGCATTGAGGCTCTGTGCCTGGATGCCTTACGAAAAGGAATAGCCGAGGGAGATTTCGATGGATATGCGCTTTCTACGTGGTGATCCACAAACACCCAGGGGTCATGCAATCTTTTTCGCGCGCAGCACTGCGAATGCGCGCACCATTTTCTGTACCTATTGTGTGGTACCACCGCTACCGCTATCGCTCGCTAAGTATCTTCCCTCTTTCCTGGCCTCGCAGTTGCCGCCAGAGGAACTGCGCGAGGCGACCAATGTGCCAGTGATGCCGATCCCGCCGATGCTTGAAGAGGCAAGCTCGCTGGAGCACATTCAGATGCTGGCGGAGCGGCGCGGCGATGATCTGTGCGACCTTGGCACCGTGAACCCCAACGATGAGGCCGGGCGCATGCAGTTAGCCGCGCAGGGCTGTCAGGAATACGGGCAGTTCTACCTCAACTACAGCCTGACCTTCGGCCACGCCTCCTCGCCGGCGGCCATTGAGGCGGAAGAGGCACGCCCGCTGGATGACATGGACGCCGAAGAACTGCTGCTGCAAACGATGAGTGATCGCCAGCGCCTGGCCGAACTGGGGAAGCTGGTGGGGGTCGCGCGCTACGCGTTAGATGGGCATGACTCTCATCTCGTAGATGATACAAAACGCCGCATGCAGCGCATCACCGACCTGCTCGCCGATAAATACAAAGGCCCCGAAATTATCGCCGCTGCCAGCCATCCGGGCGAGCGCGGCGCCCGGATGGCCGAGCTATACCTGGAGCGTGCCTTCAAACTGCTTGACGAGGAATACGCGGAGATCCCTGGGATCGAGCGCACCATTCGCGAGCTACAGGATGCACAGGGATAACTATTCGTAGGGGCGACGGCTTGCCTCGCCCGCGTTGCAAGCCCACCCATATCATTGACCTACGCGGGCGAGGCATTGCCGGCGGGCAAGAGGAGCCGAAGCCGTCGCTCCTACATAGACACCGAGCAGGCATTCTTTTCGGCATACGTTAACATCTATAAGGGTGCCCTACATAATAGAATAGAATACAGTAGAATATGGAGTCATTTTTATGCCATCAGTTGCTATGAGAGTGGATCTCTCAACACTTATTGATGCCACTGTGACAGGCAATGGCCAGCAGATTCTGCTGGTCGCGCGCGAGCTTATGCAGAGGGGCGCGGCTGCCGATGTCCTGCTTGGGCGCGTAGGCATGATTGCCGCCGCTGGCGATAGCGATGGGCATACGATCCTGATGCTCGATGCCGCCAGCGAGCTGAGCCGCTGGCTCGATGCCTATGCCAGGCTGGCGAGCGAGAATGGGCAGGGCCATGAACGCGCGCTGCCTCTGCTAGTGCAGGTTCTGGTCGCGGCCGCGCCAGCAGTGCGCGCCGGGCAGAATGCGCAGGTGAGCTATCCAGAGCCATTCTTCCCCAGCGACCTGCCGGAAGGCAAGACGATGGGCGAGTACATGCATAACGCCGTCTACAACAATGATCCTGTCATGGCCGAACGCCTGCTCTTTGGTCTGTATGGCACAGGCGCGGACTATCGCACGATGCAGGTGCGCGCCTACGAGGGCATCGCGACCACCTTCCAGAACGCGGGCCACCCCTTGATGCTGGCCGCGCGCGGGTTCCAGTTGCTGGATGCCGTAGAATGGGGCGACCGGGCACCCGCTATTTTACACTGGCTGGCCCCCCATCTCCCGCTGCACACCGGCGAGCCTGACTGGGTCAACGCGGTACGCAGCTTTTTCAATGACCCCGCGCGCGGCGATTTCAACTGGCTGCGTACACGCATTGCCACGCCCAGGGATGAGGGCGCGCTCCCGCTGCGCCAGTTGGTTCTCGGCAACGCCGATACCGCGCAGGTCTGCCAGGGCGTCTACGACGCGCTCAGGCAGGGTGGGGCCTCCACACAGGCTGTGGGTTCCGTGATCGCCCTGGCGGCGGCGGATGTCATGCAGCGCGTCGGAGATGGTGATCGCGCGGCCTTTATACGGGCCGCGCACGGGTTGCTCTTCGCCAGCGCAGTGCGGCAGGCGTTCGAGCATGTGCATGATATGGAAGCGGTGCCGCTCCTGTTTACCTCGGCGGCCTTCGTCAACGTACTCCAGAAGGAAGTGGAAGTGGGTACACAGCCAGGCGCGCCGCAGTCGACGCAGATGCCGACCAGCGCGCAGACTCCCACGCTGGGCGGAGGCCTGATCCCCACTGCCATCCTGGATACGCTGGGCAAACAACTGGATGCGCAGGATTTCAATGGGGCGCTGGCCAGCACGCGGCGCTACCGGCAGATGGGGCATGAGATCAGACCCCTGTTCGCCACCATCGGCCTGGCCGCGGCCCAGGCAGACGCCGCCGCCGATCAAGGGCATACCTTGCAGATTGTCCAGGCGGCCGGAGAAGAGACGATGGGCTGGCCGGCGCAGCTCCCCGGCACGAATATCGAGGGTTTCCTCCATATCGCGCTACGCGCGGCGGCGTTTGCCAGGCATACTACGGCACAAAATACATAAAAGAGAAAATGCATGAAAACCGGCAAAAAATTCACCGGCTGGCTGCCGCCATTGCTTGTATGCTTGCTGGCGCTAGAACTCAGCGCCTGCAGTACGAGCGGAGTTATTCCGCTCAATCCACTGGCGAAGGCTCCGCTCAACCAGCAGGTATACACCGATCCCATGCTCAATGTCCCGGATCTCACGACACTTGACCCGGCTCTGGCGTCCGATCCTTCGTCGGTGGCGGCTGTGCAGATGATCTTCACGGGCCTGGTGCAGCTTGATGACAAGCTGCGGGTGCGCCCGCAACTTGCCCAGAGTTGGGAGGAGAGTTCCGATGGCACGACGTGGACGTTCCACCTCAAAACGCACCTGAAATTTAGCGATGGGACGCCGCTCACGGCAAAAGATGTAGCCTACAGCCTTGATCGCGCGCTGCAGCCCGCCACAAAATCTACCACAGCGCCTATCTATCTCGCGCTCCTGCGCGACTCGGACAAGATGCTGGCGGGTACTATTCAGACCCTCGTCAACGATAGTATTCTGGTGCCTGATGACAACACCATTGTACTGATCGTGCGCAAGAAGGCGGCCTATTTCCTGAGTATGCTTACCTCGACGTGCTCTTACGTCGTGGAAAAGAGCCTGGTTGCGAAGTACGGCGCCGGGCTGAGCGATCACCTGAGCGAAGGCGGCGGCGCCGGCCCCTTCAAAGTAGCCGCGTACACCCACGGGCGCGAGATCGACTTTGTGCCCAACCCCAACTACTATGGTCCTAAACCACAATTGCGTAAAGTTGTCTTCCCGTTCTACCAGCAGCCGGCGAAGGCGTACCAGGCGTACCAGGCGGGGCGAGTCGATGTGACAGGTGTACCAGTCTCCCTGCTGGCAAACACGAAGAAGCGCCAGGACTTCCACCAGGTACCACAGCTCTGGATCAACTACTACACCATGAACTACCTGGCTAAGCCGTTTGATAATACCGCCATCCGCCAGGCCTTCGCGCTGGCGCTAAACAAGACAACCATTGTGAAAAGCGTCTGGAAAGGGGCGTTGCAAGCCACCAACCACATTATCCCGCAGGGCATGGATGGCTACAATCCGGCGCTGACCGGACCCGATGGGACGCAGAGCCTGGCAGGGAATGTGGCCGCGGCACGGGATCTGCTGGCGCAGGGTCTGAAACAGGAGGGCTGGTCCAGCGCGGCGCAGATCCCGCCGATCAAGCTCACTTACGCGACCGGGCTGGTGGCCTTCGACCAGGAAGTCGCGGCCATGATTCAAGCGTGGCACCAGGTCCTGGGGGTCACAGTCACGGCCGACCCGACCAATTACAACACCCTGCTCGACGAGGTGACCGCCGCCACGAACAACGCCAACGGCCTGCAATTCTGGGGGCTGGCCTGGGTCGCGGAATACCCGGACCCGCAGGACTGGCTGTCGCTACAGTTCGGCAAAGATGTTCCCAATAACAATATGAACTATGGCCAGAACTACGGGTCGGCTGCCGCGAAGCAGCAGCTCATCCAGCAGCAGATAGCGGGGGCCGATGCCACTATGCAGCAGGATGGGCGCATACAGGCGTACCAGCAGGCGGAGCAAGCGCTGGTCAATGATGTGGCCTGGTTGCCTATGGAGCAGGTAACGCAGATATTCTTGCGCAAGACGTATGTACGTGGCATGATCGATAATGCGCAAAGCCTGGTCCCGCCAGATGACTGGGCCAATATCTACATCGGACAACATTAAATGGCGCTAGGTGCGCGCTGGTAGGGGCGCGGTTTACAAGCCCGCTTGGTCAACCAAGCGGGCTTGTAAACCGCGCCCCTACCATTCACCTTCCCCTCCCTTCTTCTGCTCTTCTCACATCATGAAGAAAGCAAAATTTTCTTGTGTGAGATTTAGCGAATGAGCTACGTAGTAATAGATATTATCGGCTGCATATGCCAAAATGCAGCCGATGCGCTGATGCGTTACCCGGCGTAATCACAGAAAGCCGGGGAGGCATATACCATCCACATATCCGGCCGCGACTAGTGAAAGGAGATGCCAGTTTTAAGAGAAAGAGATCAGTAGCTAGAGAAAACTGTCTCCGATCTGGGGATAGCTCTGTTCTGTTTTGTCACGCTATTTTGCGCTACACTTCAATTAAGGAGAAGTTACGCATGCAACAAAGCAAGAGATTCACAGCAGGAATTTTGCCGGCTCTATTCTGCATCATGGCAATCCTGCTTGCTGCTTGCGGTGGTACGAGTACTCAACCTGGACCTGGCGCCGTAACCAAGGCGTCTGCCGATAAACAGGTATTTGTATATCCGGAGGCCGTTGCGGATATCGCGACGTTCGATGCGGCTCTGTCAACCGATGCCTTTTCCATCAATGCCATCGATATGGTCTTCACGGGCCTGGTGCAGTTGAACGACAAACTGGAAGTCCAGTGCCAGGAATGCTCGTCCTACAGCGTAGGCAGCGATGGCGTCACCTGGACCTTCAAGCTCAAGCCGAACCTCAAGTTCAGCGATGGCACTCCGCTGACAGCCACCGATGTGGCGTATAGCATCGACCGCTCCCTGCAACCCGCGCTGCACTCGACGGTCGCCCCGATCTACGAGGCCTTGATTAAAGATTCTGACAAGCTCAATTCCGGCAAGATCAAGACCATCATCGGCGATAGCGTCACCGCTGTCGATCCTACCACCGTGCAGATCGTCACCAACAAGAAGGCCACCTACTTCCTGGATGCGTTGACCTACTCGTGCTCCTATACCGTAGAGAAGAGCCTGGTTGACAAGTACGGCAAGAACTTCACCGACCATCTGACCGAGGGCGGCGGCTCTGGTCCCTTCAAGGTGCAGGAGTGGACGCACGGCAAGCAGATCGTCTTCGTTCCCAATCTGAATTACTATGGCCCCCATCCGCAGTTGCAGAAGGTCATCTTCCCCTTCTACAAGCAGGTCGATACCACCTACCGCGCCTACCAGGTGGGGCAGGTTGACTACACCGGTGTTCCCTCGGCTAACTACGCACAAGCGCAGAAGCGCACGGACTTCCACAAGACACCGCAGTTGTGGATCAACTACTACACGATGAACTACCTGGCCAAGCCCTTTGACAGCATTAACATGCGCAAAGCCTTCGCCCTGGCCATCAACAAGGACGAGATCGTGCATGCCGTCTGGAAGGACCAGTACATCCCGACCAACCACATCGTGCCCAACGGCATGCCTGGCTACAACGCCGATCTGAAGGGACCCGATGGCACCACCAGTACCAAGGGCAATCCCACGGCGGCTCAGCAGTTCTTCCAGGCCGGCCTCAAGGATGAAGGGGTGACCAGCGCCTCGCAGTTGCCGCCCATCACGCTGACCTACCCGACCGGCGCCGTCGAGTCCGACAACGAGGTCGCTGTGATGATCCAGCAGTGGCAGCGTGTGCTGGGTGTCAACGTCAAGGCTGGCCCCATCGACTTCAATCGCCTGCTCACCGAGACCACCGCGGCTGCCAACAACCCCAACGGCTTGCAGTTCTGGGGTATTGCCTGGATCGCCGACTATCCCGATGCGCAGGACTGGTTGACCTTGCAGTTCGACGCGGGTGCTCCCAACAACCAACTGAACTATGGGCAGAACCATTCGGCCGATGCTGCCCAGCAGCAAGCTGTGCAGAAATCATTGGAGCAGGCTGACGTGGCGCCGGCCGGCCCGGCGCGCCTTCAATCCTACTACGCGGCCGAGCAGCAGTTGGTCAACGATGTGGCCTGGATGCCCATGGAGCAGGTGACGGCTACCTACCTGATCAAGCCCTACGTCCAGCATCTCACCGTCAATCCACAGGGCCTGTTCGTGCCAGATGACTGGGCAAACATCTTCATCTCCGCCCACTAAGCCGAGTTCGGAGCTTCAAGGACAGCATCCTTGATCTTCCCGAATGGAGCCTGGCAGGCC
>JALYTT010000622.1 GCA_030854145.1 Chloroflexota bacterium
GGGTGTCACCCTCGTCCCGCCCCTTCATATCTGCCTTAAAAGCAGTGGGTCCCGAATGCGTCACACCCACATCTAGAAGGTAATCAGCGGCTTCAGAACGCCATCGAGCTTCTTATCCATGATCTCGAAGGCCCTCTCCATCTCGTCAAAGGCAAAGGTGTGCGTCGTCATGAGTGTGGGATCGACACGCTTCATCTCCAGCACATGCAGGAGACGGGACATACGTAGACGACCACCAGGACACAGGCCGGTCGTAATCGTCTTTTCTGCCATGCCGACACCCCACTCGACGCGAGGAAGCTGCACGAAGTCGCCGTGCCCATGATACCCAACATTGGAGATGGTACCGCCGGCTTTCGTGACCTTGACGGCGTTCTGGAAGGTGATCTCGGCACCCAGAGCCTCAATGGCGGTGTCCACACCCTGGCCACCGGTCAGATCGAGGATACGCTGGACAACGTCCTCTTTGGAGAAATCGGCGATCACATCCGCGCCATAGGTACGCGCCAGTTCCTGCCGGCGCGGCACCGTTTCGACTCCGATGATTAGCGCGGCCCCGCGCATCTTCGCTCCAACTGTTGCCATCAGCCCCACAGGGCCCTCCGCGAAGACGGCGACTGTACCCCCCATAGGGATATTGCCGTTCTCCGCGCCCATGAAGCCAGTCGAGAGCATGTCGGCGCAGTAGACCGCCACCTCATCGGGTACACTGGCAGGAATCAGAGCCATATTCGCATCAGCCTCGTTCACGTGGAAGTACTCCGCAAATACGCCGTCCTTGGTATTGGAGAATTTCCACCCTCCCAGGGGCCCGCCCGATTGGGAGGAGTGGCCGGCTTGCGAGGCAGGATCACCCCAATCTGGTGTGATCGCACCCACCAGGACGCGATCACCAGCTTTGAAGAGCTTCACATTGCTGCCAACTTCATGTACAACGCCCACAGCCTCATGCCCAAGCGTCAGGTTCTCGCGCGGGCCAATGGCACCACTCACGGTATGGGAGTCCGAGGTACAAATAAGGGCTCTGGTTGTCTTGACGATGGCATCGTCTGGACCCGGCCGGGGAATGGGTTTCTCCATGAACCCCACCTGGCCGACAGATTTCATCACAAAAGCTTTCATGTTCGTTCCTCTCCTGGCTTTGCTAAAACACGCTATGTACACGCTCTAAACTCACTGCTCTAGTTAAGCTTCAACGCACGGGGAAACCGCCTCTTCCTATGCGGGTGGGAGAACGCCGCATAGAAATATTGCCATGTGTTATATTTATAGTATAGCACGTAATGTACGTGAAGGGAGCAGAATTAGTCACAAAGCTATCACAGAGTAGATGAAGCAGATGAATTATGGATAAACTTTTGCGTAGATATATGCTGCATTCCGGCTAAGCACTTCAGTAGCAACATACCTGCATCAAACAGCACTTGCTGGCACTCAGCAAGCTTGTCCATTTCTGCCCCACAGAGACACGCCGGTCAGACAGCATTCGTGCGTAGCTTATAGACCTTCATCGCCACCTGAAGCGTGAGCCAGTTGCTGCGCTCCTGCAGATCGATCTCGCAGAGCGATTGCAGGCGCTCCAGGCGCTGGATCAATGTATTGCGATGCACGAATAGTCGTGTGGACGTTCTGGTTAGATTGCCGGCGCATTCGAGGTACGTCTCCAGGGTATCGAGCAGGTCGGTGCCTTTGCGGCGATCATAGGTCGCAATGCGCGCGATCTCCTCCTGGTACATATCGCGTAGATCATCCATGCGCGCGATCTTGTAGAGGTAGCGATAGACGCCCAGATCGTTGAAGTGGGTCACGCCGCCATCGTGTTCGAGGCTCTGGCCCATGTGCAGCGCCTCGCTGGCCTCGGCGCCCCCCCGGCGATAGTCGTTGATGCTCTGGCAGACGTTGCCAACGCCGATGGAGAGGCGCATCCGCTGTTCGGCGCGTATCTGCCGGGCCAGATCGCGCAGCCAGGTCTTCAAACGCGTGCCGCCAGGATCTTTGCTCAGGCAGACAATACAGGTCAGCGTATGCTCTTGCTCGTAGACCAGCGAGCCTGGATAGCTATCCTGGATGCGGCGTCGCACCTGGCTGCACGCGTGCTTATGGGCGGCCAGGCGCTCATCTTCCGTCAGCAGCGCTGGATCCAGATCGCTCTTGTCGTCACAGGGAGCTAGCGCGATCATCGCTACGGTGTGCGGCTTCGCCAGGTCGCAGCCCAGGAAGTGCGCGCGCTGGCGCAGTGCGTCCTCGGAGTCATAAGAGCCAGTGAGCAGGTCATCGAAAAAGCCCTTGACGAGATTCTTCTGCGCCAGCATGTCCACCAGGTGGCTGTTTTTAATCGCCATCGCCATCTGGTTCGCAATAGTGCTCAACAGTGTGTGATCTTCGCCGGTCGGGCGGCGGGTTTTGCGGAAATAGCAGTTAAGTAGCCCCAGATGTTCGGTCCCCGCGATGAGCGGCATAGAAAGCAGCGCCTTATGCTGCCCATCTTTGAGTGGATTGAAGCGTTCGAGGACCTGCATCTCTGCTTCTGGGAGCTGGCCACGCGTGCTGTAGTCTTGTAGGGTCTCCAGGGCCTGCCGGTCAACTTCGATATGTTGTCCATCGAGGGCACGCTCATTGAGCGTGGGGGAGGTGGCGCGAATGGTAAGGCGACCGCGCGCCTGGTCCATGAGCATAATCACACACAGGTCGGCACCCATAATCTGTACCGTCAGCGTGGCCAGCGAACGCAGCATATCATCAAGGTACAGCCCCGAACTGATCGTCTGGCTCAAGATGGAGAGACTGGCCAGGACGCGCAGTTTGCGCTGCGTGTTTTCATAGAGTTGGGCATTCTCAATCGCGCCTGCCACCAGGGCGGCGGTATTGCTGACGAACTGCTGGTGCTCCTCGGTGAAGATATAGGGGGCAGCGGTGTGCATCGTAATCACGCCGATCAGGTGGCGATCTTTGGCCATGATCGGCACCGTCATCAACGATTGGAACTTATCCTCTTGCAGTTCAGGAATATAGTAAAAACGCGGGTCCTGCATGGCATCTTCTTTGAGGATCACCGGCTCCAGCGCAAGAGCGACCCAGCCGGTGATGCCTTCACCCAGGGCCAGCTCGATCTTCCCGACATGATGCTGAAACTGCTCGCTGGTGCTGGCAAGGACCAGGCGTTCTTTTTCAGTATCGTAGAGGTAGATAAAGGCCGCGTGACAGGAGATGGCACGGACGACAATATCAACGAGATGGCGCAGGATTTCATCGAGCTTGAGCGTTGAGCCGACGGCCGAGATGATCTCGTTCAGCAAGATATGCTCCTGCGACCTGGCTTCGAGTGCGGCCCGCAGTTCAGTGTTCTTCTGACGCAACTGTTCAAGAGCCGGCTCACCGGCGACGCGTGAATTCGTCCTGGATGAGACCGCTTTAGGAGCCATGCCGACCTCCTGATCTGGCGAGGTAATCACCACCACTACATGAGACAGTCCCTCTGAGAGGGACCCAAGTATAGTTGTCAGACTCCATCAATGGAACATATATGAGTGTTATTGTATCCATTTTTATGCCTGCCGTCTAGTGGTCTGACCCAGTTCACAGGGCTTTTTAGTTTACCCGTTTTGCCTTGAAAGCTTGCCAAGCAACAATCGTAAAGCATCTCTTGGTTGTGCGCAAAAATGTCTCATTTGCTTTGCAACATTTTTCACACCGATAAAATCCAAAA
>JALYTT010000623.1 GCA_030854145.1 Chloroflexota bacterium
TTGTACCGGATGGCATCTTCCTCTTCCTTTCGTTACGACACAGGAGAGGACCTTTCAGGAGGGTCAAGGCCACGAGAGCATTTTTCTTTTCTCAGGAGATCACCAGAGGCTGTAATGTCTGGCGTCGCGCCAGGATGGTCAGAGCGTCGTTACTCTCCAGGTCTGCCAGTTGCAAGTGGATGGCAGGCTCACCGGCATACTCCACAACGCTGCTGGGTGTACTGCTCCAACGGGGATGCTGCAGAAGAAACTGCCGGGTGAGCGGATGCGACCAGTACACGAGCTGGTCCACAGACGGGATATTGCGCTGGATTTCATCTCTCTGACCACAGGACGAACAGTGCAGGCGTATCCAGAACGGGCAGGGATCGCGTGGGTCAGAACTACTCGCACCGAAGCTTCGGTCTGTCGATTGTGCCGCGAGGTCCTCGTTGCCTTTCACTTCTATCAACGCTGGCTTGCCACAATACCAGCAGGGATACTGGCCTCGTGCAAGCATGTGCATCATGTAGTCGGTCAACCCCTGCATGACGCGCTTCCAGGCGGGTCGGAAAGCTTGCAGTCCCGCGAGCGAAACCAGGCCCATGCTATGCACGGTATCCCGTCCATAGCGCTGGGAACAGTCCGGGCAACGGAGATGCAGATTCGGCCGTTCTTCGGCATCAGGATGCATGAAACACCCTTGAAGATGCCGACGCATACACCAAGGACACCACAGGCGCGTCTCCTGCCAGCCGTCGGCGAGCGTTTTATCCAGCGCCAGGCCTAATCCTTGCGCTTCTTCACGCAAGGGACCACTGAAGATCTGACGGAGTTGGCGGCGCGCCCGGTGGAGACGCGTATCGAGCGTACCGCTGGTGATGCCCAGGCGTTCGGCCACCTCGGCATGCGGAAGTTCGCGCAAGTAGCACAGCTCGACGAGCTGGCGTGCCGCCTGGGGCAGCGTTCCCAGGGCACGATCGAGCAGCAAGAGCATGTCCTGGCGGCTCAACTCCTCAAACGGATCGAACGCCTCAGGGGCAGGAAGTTGGGCAAGGACATCACGTTCCTCTTCGTCTGGAGCAGGTGATGAGAGCGGTGCGCGGCGGAGCAGATCCACTTCGCGCCGATGCGCCGCGCGCCGACAAACATTGCGGCAGATTTCATCAATCCAGAGGGGAAAGCCCGCTGGAGCATGCAGACGTTCCAGGTGACTCCACGCTTCGAGCAGCGTTTCCTGCACTACATCGTCGATGGTATGAGGCTCGATGCCCCGCGCCTGTGCCAGACGCGCCAGGCGTTGGCGCGTTTCGGTCAGTATCCCATCTTGATTGGTCAGCAGAGCCGAACGGAGCCGCTGCCATTCGCCAGGCCAGCTTTGTTGCGTCAACGAAGCTTGAAGTGTTTGCATCTCTCGCTGTTCCTTTCGTCTTCATCTTCATCTCCTATCTTATCACCTGAATCATCCTTTCCTGACATCATTTTTTCCCGATTTTTGTGCCGCCAAAAAAATGCGTAAGAATTTTTATCCTCAAACGATTAGGTATTGTCGAACGACGACGATGCACTGTGAAATGAAAGGATAACTTACCATGAGCAACACAGCAATGAAATCCCAGATTCTGACGCTGCTCCACTTCGCGCGCCAACAGGAGCTGGCGATGGTTGAGGCGCTGAGCGAGGCCGAACGCGACGCACAAGGGACGCCGGAGAAGTGGGTGGCCAAAGAGTATCTCGCAAACATCCTGTGTTGGAAACAGTTGCAGACGCAGAAGCTGGCCACCGCGCACAGAGGCGAGATCCCGCCCCCGGTCTGGCGAGATATGGAACTGGTTCACCAGATCGATAGCGAGACGTTCTTGCGTTACCAGGAGCGCAGCTTCCAGGAGGTCCTGGCCGAGGCTGAGCAGGTCTTTCAGGCACTGGTCGCGCAGGTTGAGAGCATGAGCGAGGAAGAATTGAGCGATCCGCATCACTATCCCTGGCAGGAAGGTGATGAACCGTTGCGGGGAGAAACGATGGGCAACGGCCTCTGGCATCCCTGTCACCAGCTCAGTACTTTCTATCTCCAGAGTGGCAGGAGAGCGCGTGCAGTCCAGTTGCAAGAAGCCCTGTTGGCGGCTGTGCGGCAGGCCAACATGCCGGCGGAGAATCTGGGGGTGGTCATCTACAATCAGGCCTGCTTTTATGCCAGCCATGGCTGGCCAGAGAAAGCCTTGCAGCTTTTACCAGAGGCACTGCAACTCAGGCCCACGCTGATCGAATGGTCACAGCACGACAGCGATCTTGCAAGACTGCGCAACGATCCCGCTTTTCAGGCCATCTTTGCCGATCCCCGGCTCAAGGCTCCGGTGAGTAGGCTCATCAGCCCGCAAGAGCTGTCCGCCAGCAGCGCCACAGACGCGCCTCCACTGATTATCGATGTGCGCGGCTCGACCGAGTACCGGACCGGTCATCTTCAGGGAGCCATCAATATCCCGCTGGGCCAGCTGACTCACAAACACTCCCAGCTTCCACGAGATCGCCAGGTGGTCGCGTATTGCAACATGCATCATCGCGGCGAGTCGCGTGGAGAACGAGCTGCAGCTCAGCTACGGGAGCAAGGATACCAGGCACAGACACTCGACGGTGGCTACCCTGGCTGGAAGGAGCAGGGATTTCCGGTTGACGAGACACCTTAAAAGGATTTTTACTAGAGGAAGGGGTAAAGAGCAAAGAGCGTGAAGCGTAGGAGGCAGAAATGCTGAACTGGAGCGACCTGCTGGTCACAACGATCATTCCTTTCTATCAAGATCTTCATCTATTGATAGACGCTCTCGATGAGATGGTCACCGGGACAACAAAGGAAGCGGCTGAGGCATCGTACCGGAACGTGGCGGGAGCGATTGCCAAAGTGGCCACCCTCTATCATCGCTCGCCTGCCGTGGTGACGGCCCGCAAAGCAGGCTATTACGCCAGGAAGTGATTGATCGCCTCAAGTTATTCACAATAACACGCTATCAACTGGATAGAAAGCATAGTGCTGAAGTCGCTGTCGATTTCGCTCATCGCCATTCGTCGTTCTGCTAGAAGGACAACATTGAGTGCCTTTCTGAAAATAAGAAGGAGAAACGATAATGGCAAGATTTGGACTCGTGTATCTTGGTGGTGGCGCACCTGAGAATGAAGCCGAACGAGCAGCGACGATGCAAGCGTGGGGAGCCTGGTTTGGTGGACTTGGCAGTGCCCTCATCGATGGTGGCAATGCATTTACGCCGCACGCGAAAAGCATCACTTCCAAGGGAACTCTCAGTGCTGGTCCTGGAGACCTGCCTGTAACTGGCTACTCGATCGTCAAAGCTGACTCGCTGGACGCAGCAGTTGCGCTGGCGAAGGGTTGCCCACTTTTGAGAAGTGGTAGCCGCGCTCAGATCACGGTATACGAGGTAGACGAAACCCTCGGGATGTAGGGATCTGTCATGCTTCATTGCACGGGCATTAGGGCGCTCCCTCTGTCGCGTAGGGACCCGGCTTGCCGCGTCCGTGTGAGGCATCCCTTGGGGTGCAAGTGGGGCCTCCTGCCTGGCCGCGCACGCGAGGCCCGCACGGATGTGGCAAGCCGAATCCCTTGTATATTAGAGGGAGAACGAGAGAATCTGATACACTACGAAGGAAACGGAGAAGAGAGCACGCGGTGGTGAATCTGACCGAATCCCTGAGCAGCAAGCTCGTGCTGTAGA
>JALYTT010000624.1 GCA_030854145.1 Chloroflexota bacterium
CGATAACGCCAGTGGTAGCGGGCCGCCCCCGATCCTGAGCGGACTGTGCCTCCGCGCACAGTGCCAGGGGTGCGGGTTCGATGCACCCGCAGGGCCAGTAGCTCTTGGTACTATCGCGAAGTTTGTAAATTACCAGCGTAAACTGTCAGTCTCAGACAAGCGGAACAGCGAGGTCAACCTATGGAAGAGAGCATACACACGGTAGAAATCGGTGAGGACGTGACAGCTGTGGCAGGCTATACATCCGCCGCTGCGTTTCACCAGCGCACTGAACGCATGGAAGCCCGCTACAAGCTGCGGGCATCACTGCGGCGGGTAACCCAGTTGCAGCGCTTACGTTCCTGCGGGCTGCCCCTCGGTGGCACCATGCTCGTGCGGAGCAACAACCAGGTGCATCACTTCGCGGGCATGAGCACGTGCGGGTCCGGCTGGGCCTGCCCGGTCTGCGCGGCGAAAATCCGCTACCACCGGGCGGATGAAGTGAGCCGTGCAATCATATCGGCGCTGCACCAGGGCATGAGCGCCTTATTCGTCACCCGGACTATCCCACATAGTGCCGAGGACACGCTGGGCATGACACTGGGACTGCTCGCCGAGGGTCGGCGCTACGCTGCGAATCAGAAGGTCGTCAAGGACGCGCGCCAGGCGGCGGGATATGCTGGCGGCATCGCGGCGAAAGAAATAACCTACGGTATCAGTGGCTGGCACCCCCATACGCACGATATTGAATTCATGGCCCGTCCGCTGACGCTTGAGCACTTTGCGGCATTAAGCTACGCTTATTACGAGTACTTGAACCGCTTCTATATGCGCAACGGCTTGACGGGCCTGACGCTCTCCTATGGCGTCCGGGTGGAGCAGGTCGAGCTAGAAGCCGGGGCGCTGGCGCACTACCTGGCAAAAATGCAGCAAGGTTCAGATATTCGGCTCCATACGGCGCATGAACTGACACGATCAGACTTGAAACGGGGCCGCGCTGGCTCCGTCATGCCCTTCGACCTCGCCTGCGCCTTTTTCGGGACGGGCGATATGTCCTTGCTTGATCTCTGGCACGAGTACGAGCGGGAGACGTTTGGCAGGTCAGTTATCAGATTTACAAAGGGATTACGGGCGCGGCTGCTGCCCCGTGAGGCGGATAAGACCGACGAGGAATTGGCGGCGCTCAAGGTTGGTGGCGCTGATGTCGTCCAGTTCGCCGGTTGGTTTTACCGCAGGATCGCGCGGGTTCCGGGGTTAGAGGGCAAGGTGCTGACCGCGCTAGATATGGGCGGCTTCGCGGCGCTGGTCGAGCTGTTGACGGTGTACCACCTGGATATAGAAGGCGGGTACTGGCAGGTCGAGGGTGAGCATGTAGCCCATCCATTAGAGGGTTAACTATGCCAGAACAGGAAACCAAAGTGAGGGTTCCGATGGCCACCCCGCGCTCCTTAACTGAAGACACCTATAAACATCTGTGGCTGCTGCGGTACCGGCAGTATTTGGGACAGCTGACATTTCTGGAATTGCTGGATAAGTACGAGGAGATATTAGGCATAGCTCCCCGCCGCGAATCAGAACAGTGAAAACTCTCGAACCTTGACGGCGACCGCAGCAGCGCGGTCGCTTTTTTCATGCGACAGGGTGAACGTAAACTTCACAGGTGTCAAGTATTCCTCCGATGGTAGCAACGGGACGCGCGCGACCGCCGCCGAGATGGGGCTGCCGACGCAGCTCAAATTTCAACGCCGCCAGCACATCATGCGCGCGATGCTGCGTGCTATCCTGGATCGCGTGCTACGGGAGGCGCGCCGGGCGGGTGCGTTGCCGGAGAATATCGACACGCAATACGACATCATCTTCCCGGAGATCGAGGTCGCCGACCACCAGATGCTCGCCGGCGCCACCCAGGTGCTGGTCTCGGCGCTTACTACTGCCAGGGCGCAGGGCTGGGTGAGCGATGAGACGGCTATGCGTTTGATGTTCCAGTTTGCCGGTGAGGAACTCGATATCCATGAAGAGCTAGCGCGTATCAGAAAGGAGCCAGCCCCATGTCCTTCACCCCCGCGCCCCAGCGCAGCAGGCCAGGCGTGAAATCATCCCCACCCCTTGTAGTCCACCATGCCCAGTTATCCTCGTCCACCGCACACGCGCGTCATCACGGCCATCATCACGCGCGCCACCATGCCGCGCATAGCCTGACCCACCCCGCCCACCATAGCAGGGAGCCTCTCCCGTCCGGTGTCGAGGAGCAGGCGTTTTAACAACGGCGCAGGCGGGGAGAGCGCAGGCGGGGAGAGAACGCGCAGGCATGTAGGGCGCAGGCCAGCGGCGCCCCTACACAAGCTGAGAGGGCGCAGGCCAGCGGCGCCCCTACACGAAATGGCCTGCGTGGGCTGGGGAGAGATGTCGGCCCTGGAACAGGGCATCCCTGGCGGGACATTCGTTAATACTTCTTCCTAATTGGATGACTCCAGGCGAAGGAAAACAGGGACGAGATGGCACCCCTTCTTTCGTGTAGGGGCGCCGCTGGCCTGCGCCCTGTTCCAGGGCCGACATCACTCTCCCTGTGGAGCATCAACGAATGGCCTGGCGTGTGGCCTGTTCCAGGGCCGACATCACTCTCCCTGTGGAGCATCAACGGATGGCCTGGCGTGTGGTCTGTTCCAGGACCGACAACGATCCCTATGCCATTGTGAAAGAGAGAGAAAACCTATGCCACTTGATACGCGAAAGATGCAGCATATATTGCAACTGGTGGCGCGCAGCTTCGCCGGGCGCCAGCGGACCGTCGTGGTAGTGTACCTGGCAGGCGGCAGCTATAGTTACAGTGCCGTGCAGATCATCATGCGGCCTGAGCAGGTCATAGATCCACAAATCTACGACGCGAGCGGGCAGGCATTGCCGCAGAGAACTGATACGCAGATGGTTGCGCCCCTCGGCACAAACTTCACGGGCGCCGTCTACATCGCCGACACCGTCACGCCCACGGCAGCGGCGGTTGCCGGTGCGCCGAAATACGAGATTGTGGAAGTGTTGCCCGTGGGCATTGTGCCGGGCGGAAGCCACCTGCGCGTCCTCCTGCGGCGCATGCGCTGATGGAGAACGCGCGATTAGCACTACAAAAGGAGATACCCCCATGTTCGATATTCCCCTGACCGAACAGGAATGCCAGCAGGACGTCATGAGGCATGTCCAGCGCTGGATAGACGTATTGGAGGAGCGCATCATCGCCCTGCTTCAGGCCAACGAGCCGCACACGCTGAAGCCCGGCGAACGCGAGCTGGCGGTCAATCGGCACCTCGTCCTGGTGCTGCGCCTGCTGCAATTGCGCCAGCAATACGCGGGCAAGAACCAGCCGGATGATACGCAGGCGACCATGTTGGAGACCATACTGCATGGGATAGATGAGTAATGGGGTCTCCCCATTCGTAGCTGCGCGACTTTATCGCGCGGGTGCAGGCTTGACGCGTGGCGGCTCTCCATCCTTTAAGGTGAAACTGGAAGAAAATAGAACAAACGGCTTGTCCTTCTTTTAGAGAGCCAGGGTAAAGCAGCGCTTCTTAGCGACGTACCCTGTAGCGCAGGAACAGGTACAGAGCGGGAAGGATAATGCAAAAGAGCAGGCCAATACCGGCGAAAATCAATACTGCCGTCTGAGTTGCTGGATCATGGGTTGCCGCGAGCGAGTCCGAGCCGAAGGCCGCGACCACACCAGCGG
>JALYTT010000151.1 GCA_030854145.1 Chloroflexota bacterium
TTATCCTTGCTATCCCTCTACCGCGATAGGGCCTGATGCGCTATAATCAAGCCGTAGGAATATGTCACAAGGATCACTGGACACACAAACATATGCAGAACCATGGACAGGCAGAAGCGCCCACCTTCGCGGTCACGACATTGGGGTGCAAGGTCAACCAGGCCGATAGCGAGGCGATCAGCGAGCAGATGAGCGCCGCCGGTTTCGTGCAGCAAGACTTTCACGAGCTGGCCGATATCTACATCGTGAATACCTGCACGGTGACGCATCTTGGCGACCGCAGCTCGCGTCTGCTGATCAGCCAGGCGCGCCGCCGTCATCCTGATGCCCTGCTCGTTGTCACCGGATGTTACGCGGAGATGAACCCCACAGCCGTCGCGGCCCTCCCCGGCGTGGATCTGGTGGTCGGCAATAGCGGCAAAACGGCGCTGGTGGAGAGCATCAAGGAGCGCTGGCAGGCCGACCCATCTCTAGCGGAGGCAGGCGTGCCGATCATTGCGCCAGGATATACACCACAAAAACGCGGCCACAGCTCAACACTGCCCATGCTCCCGCTCGATACGCAGCATATCGGCAGCGATACGCCGCTTCCGTTCAGCGAGCTGGATGACGACGAGCCGCAACCCGATAATCCCGCGCGCCTCTCAGCGCTCACGGTGTCCGCAAGTAACGCGCCACATAGACCCCTGGCCCGGACACGTGTGCAGATGAAAGTGCAGGATGGCTGCGATAATCGCTGCACCTACTGCATCGTTCCCTCCGTGCGTGGCGGCTCGCGCAGTCGCGCCATCGCCTCTGTGGTAGAACACGTCAGGCGCAAGGCCCACGCCGGCTTCCAGGAAGTCGTGCTCACCGGCATTCACCTGGGCGACTATCACCCGGACGACGACCGGCAACGCGACCTTGGTGACCTGATCGCCGCGTTGCTCCACGAGACCGAGATGCCGCGCATACGCGTCTCCTCGCTGGAACCAGAGGACTTTCGCCTGGAGTGGCTGGAGCTGTGGCAGAATCCACGCATGTGCCGGCACCTGCACCTGCCGCTGCAAAGTGGATCGGATGCCGTGCTCCGGCGCATGGCGCGGCACTACGACAGCGCGCGCTATCATGACATCGTCACCAGCGCTCAGCGACTCGTACCCGGCATCGCCATCAGCACCGATATCATCATTGGCTTCCCAGGCGAGACCGACGACGATTTTGAACGCACCTACCAGATCGCCAGCGAGCTGCAATTCGCCAAAGCGCATGTCTTCCGCTTCTCACCACGCCAGGGCACGCCCGCCGCGCGCATGCCGGGCCAGATCAAAGACCAGCTCAAAAAGGCCCGCAGCGAACGCATAATCGCGCTCGGCGACATCATGGCCCGCGCCTTCCGCCAGCAATTCCTGGGCCAGAGCGTGCAGGTCTTGATCGAGAGCTACAAGCACGGTTACTGGGAAGGGCTGACCGACAACTATCTACGCGTCGAACTGGAGTGCCTGCCCGACGCCGAAAGCCGCGACTGGCAGAATACGCTCGTCCAGGCGCAACTGACCCACCTGGTTGATGATGGCATACACGGCAGCGCTGTAGTTATATAGGAACTGAAAAATGGCATTTCACGACCTGCGCGAGTTCATCGCCCTGCTCGAAAAAAAAGGGCAACTCCAACGCATCAAAGCTCCTGTCTCGTGCGAGCTGGAGATCACCGAAATCACCGACCGCGTGAGCAAGGCCGGCGGACCCGCGTTGCTCTTTGAGAACGTCACGGGCTACGATATCCCTGTGTTGATCAACACCTTCGGCAGCGAAGAGCGTATGTCCTGGGCGCTCGATGTACACAACCTCAACGAGCTGGGCGAGCGCGTCAAGAAGTGGATCGACCTGGTGCAGAGCCGGCCGCCTGATGGTCTGATGGAGAAGATCAAGCTCGTGCCGGAACTGGCCGAGCTGGCACGCATCGGTCCCAGGACCGTGAGCCATGCCCCCTGCCAGGATGTGGTGATCACCGAAAACATCGATGTCAACATGTTCCCTATCCTCAAATGCTGGCCCGAAGATGGCGGGCGCTACCTGACACTGACCATGTGTCACAGCAAAGATCCCCTCACGAACAAACGCAATATCGGCATGTATCGCGTGCAGGTCTATGACGAGAAGACCGTGGGCATGCATTGGCAGATTCACAAGGGCGGGGCCGCGCACTTTCGCGATGCCGCGCGCCAGCACCGGCGCATGGAGGTAGCCGTGGTCATCGGGGCCGAGCCAGCCAGCGTCTATGCCGCCAGCGCGCCGCTGCCGCCGGGCATCGATGAACTGCTCTTCGCGGGCTTCCTGCGCCGCAAACCGGTGGAGGTCGTGCAGTGCAAGACCGTCGATGTACTGGTGCCAGCCAGCGCGGAGATCGTGCTTGAAGGCTATGTCGATAGCGATGAGCTGCGCCCCGAAGGTCCCTTCGGCGACCATACCGGCCACTATACACCCATCGAGCCATATCCCGTGATGCACCTGACGGCCATCACCCATCGCCGCCACCCGCTCTACGCCACCACGATTGTGGGCAAGCCGCCGATGGAAGACGCCTACCTGGGCAAGGCTACCGAGCGCTTCTTCCTGCAACTCCTCAAAGTCGTGCTGCCGGAAGTCGTGGATATGAACATGCCTATCGAGGGCGGCTTTCATAACGTCGTCATCGTCTCGATCAAGAAGCGCTACCCCGGCCAGGCAAAAAAGGTCATGAGCGCCATCTGGGGCATGATGCTGCTCATGCTCTCCAAGTTTATCATCGTCGTGGACGAGGACGTGAACGTGCAGAACCTCCACGAGGTGCTCTTCCGCGTCGGCAACAACGTCGATCCCCGGCGCGACACGCTGCTGGTCGATGGACCCGTCGATGCGCTCGACCACTCTTCGCCCTTTGAAAAGTACGGCTGGAAGATGGGCTTCGACGCCACCGCCAAGCTGCCAGAAGAGGGCCACCCACGCCCCTGGCCACCCGATATCGTGATGGATCAGGCCACAGTTGACCTGGTGACGAAGCGCTGGAAAGAATATGGCATCAACCCATGAGCAATGTTACCCGTACATGGAAAGTCACAAGGCGCGCAGATGCGCCGCCGCTGCCCAAAGTTGCCTGGTCCATGACGATCGCCGATGTGGCCCAAAGCCTGCAGGACCCGGAGGAGTATTGCGAACAAGTAACGCAATGGGCGCGCACTACCCTGCAACAGATGGAATCTATGCATTGAACGGCTGAAATGCCCCTGTCCGCGTAGGGATTCGGCTTGCCGAATCCGGGTGGGCCTCGCTTGCGCGGCTAGGGAGGAGGCATCACAGGCACCCCAAGGGATGCCGCACACGGATGCGGCAAGCCGAATCCCTACGCGAATGGAGCGTCTCTCCTGTCCAATGAAGCTTGATGGAACACTACCCTAGCTCTGGAACAGAGGCTTGATCGATGAAAAACTTACAATTTTTATGTCTTCTCATACTGCTCAGCGTCTCTCTCGCGGCATGTAGCGCTAGTGGCACGCCGCCCGCATCCACCACTCTCGTGGGAGGAACACCAGGGAACACGCAACGCGACACAGTCTCTGCATCTACGGCTATAGGAAATTTCCACGAATACCCACTGCCACAAGGAAACGATGGCATGATGCGCCCGGCGGTTGATCGCGAGGGGCGCGTCTGGTTTGGCGAGATGAATCGCAACTACCTGGCAGTTTTTGATCCGCGTACGCGCGCCTTCCGGCAGATGACGCCGCCTCACGGCCATTATGGCATCATGGGGGTCGCTGTAGCTGGCGATGATAGCATCTGGTTTGCCGAGCAGTACGCCAACTACATCGGTCACTATCTCCCCGCCACAGGACGCTACCAGACCTACCCGCTGCCCACAATCACTGTTCCTGATCCCAGCAACGCGGGCAAGACGCTGACACTACCAGTGGCGCCTAACGACCTGGCCATTGACGTCCAGGGGATAGTCTGGTTCACCGAAATGAATGCCGATGCCATCGGCAGGCTCGATCCGCACAGCGGCCATCTCCGGCATTATCCTATCTCGGCCAGGCGCAGCGCGCAGACACTCAATCCTTATGGAGTGACCATTGACCCGCGAGGCATGGTCTGGTTCACAGAGTCCAGCACAAACCGCGTAGGCCAGCTCGATCCGGCGACAGGCAGCATCCATTTTTTCAGCACACCGGGAGCTGGTAACCTGATGGAGCTTGCCAGCGATAGCCGTGGGACGCTCTGGCTTACCTCCTTCAGAGATGATTTGCTGCTCAGCCTCAACCCGCGTACCGGAACCTTCACTCCTTACTACGCGCCATCGTCGGGCAGCGGGACCGGCGGCTTATACGGTCTGGCGGTTACGCCTGCCGGTGAGGTATGGATCACCGTCCCGGCCGAAAACGTGATCGCGCACCTTGACATCACAGCTCACCGCTTCATCTACTACCATATTCCCACCACCAGCAGTTTTCCGCTCGGCATCGCGATAGATAACCATCAGCATCTCTGGTTTACAGAATCCGGCAGTAACAAGGTAGGTATGCTCCAGCCCTGATCCGGCCTGGTTAGTGAATGCACTCCACACAGTGCTCTGGCACAGTTTAGGTGCCAGGTGGAGCTATCTCCCTTTTTCGTAGTACTCTGTCAAACTTCAATCAACACATGAGTCGCCCCCGTTCGCGTAGGGATTCGGCTTGCCGCATCCGTGTCAGGCCCTTGGGCCTGGCAGGAGGCCACACAGGCACCCCAAGGGATGCCTCACCCGGATGCGGCAAGCCGAATCCCTACGCGAACGGGGGCGTCTCACCCGTGCAATGAAGTTTGACAGAGCACCACGAACAGGGGAGAGTACTCTCATTGCCGCCTCAAAGACATGAAGTGGGGCGTTTCCTCATGCTTTAATCAACGGTTTATGTGTAGTGGCGCCATCTCCCACGCACTTTGAGCGGAAGGGCCGCGTATCCCCCGTGGATATGCAACCCGCCGCTTGAACAGGTGTCGGTCTGCATCTAGCGTTCACGCCTGGATATCTTTTACGGATGTCCAGTCATGAACGCGCAAAGTTGTCCATTCTTTCTACTGAGTAATGAAGGTTACTCCTGGACCAACAGTATATTGCACATATTGGACCTTTCTCGGCTGACTGCCCCAGTTCATGGTGCTGGCAAGAACATGCCCATTGCCAAGGACTTGCTCCACGACCGCGACATGCCCCAGACCATAGGCCCCTTCCACACCCGGTTGCAGGTCTACAATCGCCCCTATGGAGGGGAATCTGGAGACATGCCAATGAAATTGGTGTGCGCGCATCGTCCACGCCCAGGCATCAGATCCGGTCATCCACGGCACATAGACGTGATGGAGCTGGAAATAGCGTTGAGCCGCCCACCATGTACATTGCCCATATGGAAAAGCATTCCTGGACCCGCCTCTGGCCGGCACAAAAGCTGCATGCAGCTTCATTCGCTGCGCATTGCCAGGCATAACACGGGTCCCTCTGGCTCGCTGAGAATACCGGGCAGGTAGGGAGGGCTGCGGGCGTTGAACCGGCTGGATAAGTCCACCCTGCTGAGAGGCAGGAGAAACGTTATCCGCGTGAAAATACGCACGCGGCACTCCCCCCGCAAGACAGTTCCCGTCACCAGGATGGGCGCCATCATTGGAGGAGGTCTGACCGCTCACATGGATAGCGCTATGAGCGGATCCTCCTCCCAACCCCTTGTCCGCGTATATCCCGGTGCTCTGGTCCCTCGTGAGGCAATGTAACCGGGCATGATCTCCCGCCCCCCCTGACTGCAAGGTAACGCTTGATAAGAACAGGGCAAGTACGGCTGCGATATTTCTCGGCCCACTATACTTTGCCATGCTACATGTACGAAAGTAATCCCAGACTTGTTGGTGTATTAGCAATGTACCTTTCCCTCAATTTACAACTACAGACAGACTATGACAGGCATAGTTCGTCTATTTCTCACTTTGCAATTGCAGCCCCAACATGTATTGCAACACCCGCAATCTGTTCCGTTTCTACTATACAAGCAGCTACCAAACGTGCCGTTTTCTGGGTAATATACATCTAGACATGGTTATCTAGCTATGCTACAATTGCACACAGATCAGGGGGAAAAAGGGATACGGAGGATCTCCGGTCAAACAACATATTTTGCTCAAATAGCAATTCTATTGGAGGAAGAAATGGCCCAGGAAAACTTCGCGGCAACAGGTATGCCCCAGACGTGCCCCTCGTGTGGCGCACAGAGAGAAAGCATTCGACCTGCGGAATTCTATACAAGCGCTTACACAAACATCCTTTCAGACAAGCATCAACATATAGGCTCGCCCGTTACTCCGTTCGTTTGCACGCGGTGTGGATATGTACAACTCTTTGTTGATCCGCGAGATTTTCAAGAATAGTCAAGTGAGTGCTCTTTCGCGTGTGTAGGCCCAGTTCCGCCTTAGCGTAAGACCGCAAAGAGCACACCAATAAGCAGAAGAAGAATCACAGCAGCAAACACCCCGATATTGAGCAGGCCGGTGTTCTGGCTGACCATGCGTCTTTGTGACGCATTGAGGCGTAGCGGATCGGAAAAGAGCACCGGCAGCTCAAGCTCTTCTGCATCTGGGTATGATGTAAGCAAAGCTGAAAGTTCCTTTTGCATCTCAGATGGATGAGCGAACCGCTGGGGTACCGAGAGACGCAACTGGCGAGCCAGGAGCATCTCCATGCCCGGTGTCACAGCAGGGTTGAGGCGGCGCGCGGGCGGATAGAAAAAGGCCATATGCTCCAAGGGACTACAGCCTGTGACCGCGTGATAGAGAGTAGCCGCCAGACTATAGAGATCGGATGAAGGACTGCTGGCTCCTCGCGTCTGCTCCGGCGCATAATAGCCGGCTTGTTTCGTATCTACAGGGGCGGTAACCGGTTCTTTCGGCGGGAAGAGAGGCAGGTGGATCAGCGAGACTTGTTTCCCTTCATACGCGATGATGATGGTATCAGGGTTGATAGAGCCATGGATAAATGGTGGCTGCTGACTCGCAAAGAACGACAATATACCGCACAGATGCCAGGCATACTCAGCCGCCATGCGCTCTGGCAACGCGCCTCTCTGTTGAGTCAGCAGAGAAGCCAGGCTCTCACCTTCTATGTTCTGGAAGACAAGATAGGCCGTTCCCTGTTCGGTAAAATAGTCAAGAACATGGGGCAAACCAGGATGTTGGCCAAGCTGCCTTAAACGCTGAACCAGCATAGTAAGAACCTGCTCCTGAGACCTGGACGTTTCTCGCACTTCCTGTGGAATCTGCACCTCTCGTACGATCACACGGAGAGAAGAGGCCTGCACGTCAGTCGCCGACCACGCGGCCCCGTATCTTTGTTGATTCTCTGGCAGGCTGATTTGCCCCATTAAACGATAACGCCCGTTCCCTAAGACATCGCCGCGTGTGGTGGGGTAGCGTACGGCGGCCCGCATGGGAGTTGCGTATTCCCGCGTTACAGACGACGAACCAGAAGACGTTTTCGTAAAATCATAGCCGCACTGAACACAGCGTCCTCTGAGAGTCTCTCTCATAGTTTGACAACGAGGGCAATACATATCTCTCTCCCTTGTTCTTCTGTTCTAACCACTCTGTAACACACTATGTTTTAGCCTGGAACAGGAATAAGCTATGGTGAAACTTCGTCCAAACGTTTTTGCCTGGTTGCTGTTCCAAATTGAGCAAGGCCCGCTGCTGCTAATAGAAAACCGCCAATAAGTACAAAGGTCGCGAGAGGACCAATCTTAACAGTGACCGAGGCAATGAATGTCACGCCGACACCGCCGCCGATATGACCGATACCATCAACCAGCGCGAAGCCAGTGGCCCGCGCCCGGGTTGGATAGTTCTCGGTTGACCATGTGTACGTCATTGGGATCCAGATGTTGAAGCCAAAGAAGAGTATGATAGAACCGAGAGCCGCAATACCAAAGCTCTTGTCACTAAGCGCGATAATGATCCCACCAAGCAAGGTGAGCACTCCTGCAAGAAGAAGCCAGTATTTCCGTTCCATCTTCTCACCAAGGAGATAAGCCGTGACCGCACAGGCAATGAACCCAAATGTGCCCGTAGCGGCGATAAGACCGGCTTCCGGTGGTGGATATTGTAAGGCGGCGAGCAGCGTTGTGAGGCCAGCAGCAATGGAATAGACGGAAATATAGCCCACCAGCCAGATGACCAGTATGAGGATCGTGCGTTTCAGGTAAAGAGAATTACCGAGGATATCGATATACGATCCTTGCTCACTCCTAGGAAGAACCGGCAAATTTGCGGGCACCGGAGGCAGGCTGGGTAGCCGGGCAGAGGCGTATTTCTCCATCGCGGTGACCACACGATCTGCTTCAGATAGTCTGCCTCGCGAGACGAGCCAGCGAGGCGATTCTGGCAATTGAAAGCGAAAGAGCAGGCCGATAGCAGCCAGCAACGCGCCAGCGATATACATGACCCGCCAGCCAAACTCAAACTGCGGACCGGCAATAGCAAAGGGCAACCCAAGTGGAAAAGGCGTCGCGGGCGTGGTGAGATACAGTCCCAGCCAGATACCCAGGAATGCCCCCAAAGAGGACATGATGAAGATGAAGGCAGTATATTTCACCCGACCCTGCCCTGGAGCTATCTCGTTGAGGTACGTGTTGACGAGCGCCAGGTCGGCGCCAATACCAATGCCCGTGATGGTACGGGCGATAATAAAGTTGGTATAGTCTCCCACGAAAGCCGTATATAACGAGCCAATGCCGGTCAGAATTAAGGTGATCACTAGCAGGTCCCTTCTGCCATATCTATCGGCTAAGGGACTGAGAATGAGCGATCCTGCGACATAGCCAACCAGGTTGAGCAGGACGGGGAGACCAAGATACTTTCCCGCCGTTACTGGATCACAATGCGGGACAATTTGGATGCATGTCTGGATAAATGAAACATTGATATCAAAAATATCGAAGAAGGTGAACAGGAAACCTATCCCGATAATCACCAGGTAAAGGATAGGCAACGCCCAGATAGAAATACGGTCTTGACGAGCAATAATGGTTGCCGCTCTCTGACGTTTCTTCGGCGCAACAGATGTGGTGTTACCTGCTTCTAGCAACATGGAAACTCCTCTATCTCTCGCAGCATAGTTCCAACAACCAGGCGCCACATTTCCCGAAACTGAGTATAGGCGCTTACCAATTTCCTGTCAATCAATAGGAATATACTCCTATTGACAGCGACCTGTTGAAGACGACTGAAGATCGCGATAGTAGACCTCTCTCGACCATCCTCCCCTCTAAACTAGACGTTGCGGGAAGCATGTGCCAGGCTAAGAATGATAATACTGTTGTAGTCTATCAGACTTGAAGGCAGAGAAGTGGAGGAAGTCGATGATCACAGATCCACAAGGCCAAAATATTGGGAAGATGTCTGCTGCATCTTACCTCATACTGGACGATAACAGTACCAATGCGCATTACGAGTATCTTGACGGGCAGGTATACGCAATGGCAGGCGGAACCTCTGACTATGACTATATCACGGGCAACATGTATATTAAACTCAGAGAGCATTTAGGCAACAAAGCTCCTTGCCGGGCCTACACATCTGATAAACGCGTCAAACTTGCTGAGCAGTACTATGTCTATCCTGCTGGGGTCGTGAGTTGTGATATCGCCATTCCAGTGGCATCCCTCTACGAAGGACTCAGCATCCCCAAAGAAGAGGGCGATTGATCCGCGCCAGGTGGATCTCAGCCCTCTTCTCATGATGGGGGAACTGATCTCTGATTAGCTCAGGTAGCGGTCAAACCATTCCTGGATCAAATGCAAACGTTCCAGGCGCAGTTTGGGATGACCGCCGCGGGAGAGACCATGGCTCTGGCCCTCGAAGCGCACATAGGCTACCTCGCGCCCCAGGTACTTGAGGGCCGCGAAGAGTTGATCCGCCTGCTCGATGTGGCAGCGGAGATCCTGTTCGCTATGCAAGATCAGCAGCGGCGTGTGCATCTGCTTGACGTATGTTATGGGTGACATATGCATGTAGCGCTCCAGGTCGTCCCAGGGAGTGCCATCGAGTTCATCATCGGCGAAGGTCCAACCAAAGTCGCTGCTGCCAAAAAATGAAGCCAGGTTGGTTACACTGCGCTGGGTGACGGCCGCCTTGAAGCGGTCGGTATGGCCGGTGAGCCAGTTCGTCATAAAGCCGCCATAACTGCCGCCCGTCACGCCCATCCGCTGCTCATCGATATAGCCTCGCCGCAGGAGCGCATCCACCCCGGCCATGATATCCAGCGAATCTTTCTCGCCCCAGGCTCCGCGCACCGCCAGCGCGAAGTCGCGTCCATAGCCACAACTGCCGCGTGGGTTCGTGTAGAGCAACACATAGCCCGCCGCCACCAGCACCTGCATCTCGTGGACGAACCCATAGCCATATTGCGTGTGAGGGCCACCGTGAATCTCGACGATCAAGGGATACTTCCTGGTCGGATCGAAATCGCGCGGCTTGAGAATCCAGCCATCCATCGGCCAGCCATCCACGCCGGTGTAGGCCATATATTCAGGTGCGGCAAGCGTCAACTCGTCGAAGAGCGCCCCATTGAAATGGGTGACGCGCCGTACCTCGCCAGGAGCAGTCGTCGTCGCGACAAAGACCTCAGGCGGACTGCTGGGGTCCGCGATCAGCAGCGCCAGCGTGTGTGCCGCTTGATCCATGCTAATGTCTCGCACATGCACATTCCCAGGGGTGAGCGTCTCCGGCTGTGCTCCGGCACCGCTCACCGGGATCACAAAGGCGCGCGTCGCACCCCGCTGTGAGGCCAGGATATACAGGGTCTTGCCATCAGAAGACCAGCAGGGTGGCGGCATCAGGTGCTCATCGCCCATGTCGCTGTTCGTCCAATCCATGCACGAGCCTTCAAAGTCTTGTGTCAAGCAGGCAGAGGAGCTTCGCAAGGCGGTAGCAGCAATGGTATAGAGATCGACATGGCCCGCTGAGCGGTACTTGTGTGATGCGAGGAACGCGAGTGCCTGGCTGTCCGCTGACCAGGAAGGCGACCCACAACTGATGGTGCTGTCGGTCAGGCAGCGCAACTCACCCGGCCCGCCATCAGCAATAGCCAGCGTGTAGAGGTCGGGACAGGGCATACCCCAGCGATCCTCGCCCCGGCTGGAGACGAAGGCCACCCGTGTCCCGTCGGGCGACCAGGCGGGGTCGCTATCGTCCCAATCGCCATCAGTGAGCTGCCGCGCTTCGCCGCCAGCCGCATCCACCAGGAAGAGATGCTGGCGGCGCTCGTGAATAAAACCGACGCCATCAAGTCGGTACCAGAGCTGGTCAATCTTGCGCGCTTTGGGGAGAGGCTTGCCATCCTCTGTCTCTTCATCGGCCGGGCCGACCGCCGCACATACGACCAGGCGCTGGCTATCGGGCGACCAGGTGGCATGCGAGGCCCCATGCTGCATGAAGGTGAGCTGGTGCGCTTCACCGCCCCCGGTGGGGATGAGCCAGATCTGAGGCTTGCCCTTCCCCAGTTGCTTCGCCTCTTTCTCATCCCTGGCACTCAGTTCCTCGCCTTCACGTTCCGAGACAAAGGCCAGCCAGCGACCATCGGGAGACCAGCACGGGCTATGCACGCGCGCAGGGCCAGCCGTAAAGCGTCGCGCCTGACCACCCGCGCTCGCCACCACCCAGATCGACGAACGGTACGCGTGCGTGTACTCATCGATGGTCGTCACGACACACGCCACCAGCCGTCCATCCGGTGAGATACGCGGGCCGCTCACAAACTTGATCTGGTACAGATCTTCAATGGTTATTGCTCGTGACATATCCGGTATTGCCTTTCAAAGGTTTTCCCCACCCGCCTATTTTGCAGATAGCAAACAGGCTCCCATATTTCGGGGTAGCCACACATCTCAATATTATAACATCACAAGCATAGGAACCACGCTGAAAACGAGGCGTTCAATTGCAGGCTTTCACGCCCCACATTGTGAGATAGAAACACACGCCACAAAAGCTATCCAGCAGCATTTCCGTCATAGCCTGCTGGTAGAGCGCGTCTATCTCCTCCTGCGTCGTGACCCCGCATTTGATGAGGAATGGTTGCAACAATTTAAATGCAACCATGCTGTTTTGATAGCAGTCTCTATGCACCCCGGTCCCGGCCGAAAAGTCGATGATATGGGCCTGTTTCCCTATATCCCGCCAGCCTGCAAGGCGCATCAGGCGAAGCAGCACGGGTATATTTCCGAGACTGCGCCCATCCGGTGAAAACGTATAGCCCGCCAACTGCAAGGCGCGCGCCAGCAAGCCTGACATTCGTTCAAAGGCCAGATTATTGGTAATGCTCAACTCGACTTCAGTCAGGCGCATGATCCCACCTACACAGGTGACCCGCCAGCATTCCTTCAGTAGACTCAGCCACGAAGATGAGGGGATCACGCCTGTACCAAAACGTAGGTTGACGAGACCCCACGAATTATCAACAAACTCTAGCGGATGCAGCGCATCCATAACCTCAAACTTCACATTGTCCAGGCCCTGCGCCCAGGCCTGGGCACGCGCATACTCAATGACCGCACTGCTGATATCCATGCCTACCACCTGGACTTTGGGGTACTTATGGGCTACTTCAAGCACCCAGGCACCTGGTCCACAGGCGATATCCAGAACGGTATTGATACGGGCCAAATCATACGCGCCCTCTGAAAAAAGTCCACCCATGTTTTCCGTCACCAGACGATTCTGATTCATCAGGCGCGCCATTTCTGTCGCGCTCTCCGCGTCGATCACATAGGTGTTCTGCCCTACTGACGAGCCATCAATCGGTCTAACCATGAGAGTATCTCCTCCCCTAACATATCCCTACCACGCTATAACCCACCATAGCCACTCATCCGCCCTACCACGCTACCTGGGCTTGTGTAAGCAATGCTTCACGCTTCGCAGGTATTATAGCAGCAATAGGTAATTTCTTACAAGGAGTATCAGAATTAGTATAACCTGCCTCTCAGTCTTCTACAATGAAATTTGTGTAAAACACCTTATATCACGTCTATTCGCGTCACACAACGCACGAATTTGAGGCTTTTGTGAAGTGGGGCAACCCGCGTAGAGGCGATGGCTTGCCTCGCCCGTGTAGCC
>JALYTT010000152.1 GCA_030854145.1 Chloroflexota bacterium
ATCAAGAGGCGTGTAATATCCTGGCTGCTCTGCGCGGAGCATACAGGCGGGGGATGCGCGAGGAGTTGGTGAGAGGTGTGAGCGCCTTTGCTCCCTTCCTGCTCACGCGCGGCTGGTATGCCCTGGCCGACCTTCACCTGCAACGTGCTCACCAGGCGGCGCGAGAACTTGACGATGCTGCCGGTAGAGCCACAATGCTGCTTTACTTAGCGGATGTCACCGAGAAGCTGGGAGACTATGCCCTGGCGGAGGCGTATGTGCAAGAGGGCCTGGACCTGGCTCGCCAGCTCGCGTCCTCCGGCCTGCTCTGTGACCTGCTGTTACAGCGAGGGTGGGTAGCATATAAGCGGGGAGCATACGCGCAGGCTGAAGGCTACTATCGCGAAGGGCTGCACCTGGCGCGCCAGAGTGAGCATAGCGGGCGACTCAGCTCTGCGTTAACATGTATGGGGCTCATGGTTCTTGAGCAGGGAGACTATGAGCAGGCCCTCACCTACTTCCAGGAGGGATTGGCGCTGGCACAGTGTAGCAACCTTCCTGCTCGCATCTCTGACCTGCTGGCCTGCCTGGGAGATGTGGCTCGCCGCCGGGGTGAGCATACGCGCGCAGAGAGCTACTTCCAGGAAGCGCTTGCCCTGGCGCGACAGCACGGACGCAGTGATCGCGTCAGTCTCCTGCTCTCGCGCCTGGGAGAGATAGCCAGGGAGTTGGGCGACTACGCGCAGGCGGAGCGCTATGTGCAGGAAGGGCTGAGCCTGGCGCGCCCGCAGTGTCACCTTGAGCGTATCGGCCTTCTGCTGCTGACCCTGGGCGCGGTTTCACTTGATCGCGGGAACTATGCGCAGGCGGAGACCGCCTTTCAAGAAGGTCTGAGCCTGGCGAGGCAGATAGAACAGTGGATGGGTATCAGCTATTTCCTGTCGCTGCTGGGCTGGGTGGCCTGGAAGCGTGGTGAATATACACGTATGGACGCCTACTACCAGGAGGCGCTGCGTCTGTCCCGGCAGTTTGAGCACCGGGAAAGCATCTGTCACCTGCTCTCCAATCTTGGAATGGTAGCCGGAGAGCGTGGAGACTACGCACAGGCGGAGCGCTATTTACAGGAGGGGCTGAGCCTGGCGCGCCAGATAGGACACCGCGAAGAGATCTCCCAACTCCTGACGACCCTGGGAAAGATAGCTGCGGAGTGCGGTGACTATACCCAGGCGGAAGACTACTTGCATGAGGGCCTGGACCTGGCGCAGCAGGTAGGTGTTCGCTGGCTCATGTGCGAGGTCCTCCATGAACGCGGGGAGGTTGAACTCAAGCGCCGGCGCCTAGAGACGGCGGCTGCGACCTTTCGTAAGGCCCTGGCTCATGCTCCTCACGGGCACCAGGAGCGCACCGCCAAAGTTCTCTATGCCCTGGGGCGCGTCACCGCTCTGCAAGGCGATCTCCCTGAAGCTCGTAAGTTCGCTGCGGCCAGCCTGGCAATCTTCGAAGCTATCGACAATCGTAAAAGAAGCACCGTGAGAGACTGGCTGGCCTCACTGCCAGCTATGGAGGCGCAATAGACGTAGAGACGCGGTTGTGATTTAACAGCGGCTAAGGAGGAAATGATTCTATTTATGCTCTCTGAAATAAGCTCATCCTTCACCTAAATTGTGTCAGAGCCAGAACTACAGATCAAAAGAGCAATATGCGAGAAGTTTTTCTGATGGTTATCTGCTAGAATGAATGTTGTACACAATGCTGTGAGACTTTCTGTTTTCACGTTGGAAATATACCAGGAGATAAGAAATGCTTTCGAACGAACCTGTGACGAAAATCGATCCACGCTTCAGCGACTCGGACGCAGTTGCCACAGGGTGGGATGAGACACGTCGAGTGCTCGAAACGGCCGAGCTGTTCTGGATCTCGACGGTCCGGGCCGACGGTCGACCCCACGTCACTCCGCTCGTTGCCGTGTGGCTCGATGGGGCCATCCACTTCTCCACCGGCGCCACCGAACAGAAGGCTATGAATCTTCGTGGCAACCCGCACGTGATTCTGACGACCGGCTGCAACCACTGGGACGGAGGACTAGATGTCATGGTCGAGGGCGACGCCGTCCAGATCACCGATAATGATGTGCTCGAACGCCTCGCCGGGGCCTGGGTCACAAAGTGGGACGGACGATGGCAATACGAGGTACGTAACGGCGGCTTTTACCATGAAAGTGGTGGGACGGCCCTCGTGTTCTCGGTAACGCCCACCAGGATCCTCGCGTTCGCCAAGGGTACCTTCAGCCACACACGTCACCAGTTCTGACTTCCGGCTTGAGAACCAGCCGAGGCAAAGGACGTGCCAAAGGATTTGTCACCGGAGGTGCAATAAGGACGGACAACTTTCGAACCGTGGGAATTGTTCCCACGGTTCGAAAAGCATATGCTGAACTCCACCTGGATTAGAACTGCGATTGTTTCGCCGCATCTCCGGTGAAGTCGCCGCTCAGACTTTTGACAGTGGTTGGCTGTGTTGGATCGATGGCGTACACAACGGAATCGCGGGTGGGCACGCGGTCATTGGGGGAAGAGCCGTAGTTGACCGGGGGGTACAGGCCGCCCAGATCAACGTTTTTCAGTGACTCGAACGCCTTGAGCATACCATCGCGGCTGATATCGTTGTTCTCAATAGCCTTCTTCAAGATCGCGTAGGTGATCTTTGACTCGGTGTAGCCGAACTGAAAGAAGCCGTCGGGTTGCTGCGTTGGAGCGTACTTCGCGACATCATCCAGCATCTGCTTCATACCGGGCTGACTCGTATCGCCCCAGGCCGCGCCCTGTCCTACCAGCCAGGCTTTGCTTATTAACGGCGCCAGGGCGGGAATCCGCGCCAGCGCGGGGGCGTAGGCCGGACTTTGCATAATCCATTGCGGGTCATAGCCCAGCGCGTGCCCTGTCCCGATGATCTTAGCTGTAGCAGTTGGCAGCGTTGTGAGGAAGACATACTTCGCGCCTGCCGACTTCATACGTAAAACCTGCGCCGTGAAATCGGTATCAGTGGCTGCATATGAAGCCTGGCCAACATCGTGCAGCTTGTAGAAGTTCATTGCCTCTTTGTATCCCGTCAGCCCATCCTGGCCGTAATCATCGTTCTGATAGATGATGCCGGTCGCCGGGTTCTTGACACCTAGCTTATTGACTACGTAGTCGAAGGCGTTCTCCGTCTGTAAACGATAGGGTGTGCCAACGAGAACCATGTACCGCTCGCGTGCCAGGGCGGAAGAGAGGGTGGCAGCAGAGATCAGCATATGATCGGAGGCGGCCAGGTCTTTGATGGCGAACGTTGTGGGTGTACCCAGACTATCGGCAATCATCAGGACCTGTTTGTTGATCTGGTTGTACTGCTGGACCTGGATCTGCGGGTTGTACTGTGAGTCCTTCTCAATCAGGTTGATCTTGTAGCCATCGATGCCGCCATGGTCATTGACGGACTTGAAGAAGACCTCCACGCCACGTGCCAATGGTATACCAACGGGGTCCGCGACGGGACCGGAAAAGGGCGATAGGATGCCAAGGCTGATGGTTTTGTGCGCGACATCAACACCGTAGTCAGTCTTGAGACTGCCTGAATTCCCATTGCCGGTATTGGAGCCGGCGCAGCCGGAGAGCGCCAGCAGAACAGTCAATGCGATGAGCATCCATAGGGAGAATGTCTTTCTGATCGTCATAAGTGAGACCTCCATGTGTAGTGCCTCTGTGCTACAGATAACTACCGGATGTATTGTACACATCTGGACTTATGCCCCCTCGCCTGGCACGAGTGCCTGGGACTCGCTATCAGGCTGCATCTCAGACCTGGGTGCGGGCAAGTCGGTCATCTCCGCCGGTTCACCTCCTTCTTCGCCTCCATTTTTGAAGCGTTGTACCAGCCCCTGGCTACGGCGTACCAGCCCGATGACTCCTCCGGGTTCAAAGAGCAGGAACACGATAATCAGAAATCCGTAGATAAGAGCATTCAGGTCGCCGCTCGAAATACCACCTGAACCGGTACCGACCGGCAGCAGCGAGAACTGGTCGATCACGCGGGGGAGCGCGAAAACGAACGCGGCCCCCAGGATTGATCCGCGCACGCTGGCAATGCCACCCACGATGATAGCCGCGACAAACTGAATGGAGAGGGTGAGATCCCAGTAATTAGGGACGATATAGCGCGTGTATGAGGCCAGGAGCGCGCCAGCTACCCCCGCTAGAAAAGAAGAGAAGATGAAGGCCCCCATCTTGGCTTCAAAGAGGTTAATGCCCATGATGGACGCGCCCACCTCGTTGTCGCGTACCGCCTGGAAGGCCCGCCCGGCACGAGATCGCATGACATTCCCCACAAAGAGCGCGCACACCACCAGAATGAGGAGCAGCAATAGAAAAAACTGCTGGCCCGACGTGAGCGCTATGCCAAAGAGATCGTTCTGGTTGTCGAATGAGAAACTGCCAAAGGCCGGGGTGGGGAAAGTCCGTCCCTGGGGACCACCCGTCAACCAGGCGGCATTGAGGAAGAGATAGTGCCCAATGAACACCAGTGCCAGCGAGACAATGCCCAGGTAAAACCCCTTCAAGCGCAGGGCTGTCGGGCCGATGAGCGCCCCCACCAGAGCTGTCACAATGCCGGAGGCTGGCAGCCAGATGAGGAACGACAGGCCGAGTCCTGTGGGCTCACTCGGCGAGGTAGGTGGCGTCCCTCCCAGCCAGGCCGCTGTATAGGCCCCGATCGCCATAAAGAAGGCAATACCTAGCGAGACCTGGCCGGTGTAGCCGGAGAGGACGTTCAGGGCGATGGTCGCGATGGCCGCGATCAATGTATAGTTCACAATTGTCAGCCAGTCTTCACCGGCCGTCACAAAGAAGAGGACGATGGCGAGCAGGCAGATAATGAGCGCGACGCGCTGGGAGGCTGACCTGAGTAAGCGCGCCGGCTCGACAACCGCTGGCTTGCTGGTGTGAGCGATGCTCATATGCGCTCCACCTTTCGTGTGCCGAAAAGCCCATAGGGCCGGATGAGCAGCACAATGATCATGATGAGGTATGGGGCAATCTCATGAAAGCCCGTGCCTATAGCCGTGGGGAAGCGGCTTTCGTAGCCCGCCGTCAAGACCTGGGCCAGCCCGATGATGATGCCGCCAACGACGGCCCCGCTTATGGAATCAATCCCCCCCAGGATAATAGCCGGGAAGGCGAGGAGCGCGGTGTTGCCGAGTGCAGGATCGATGGCCACCGACTTGATAGCCAGGAAGACGCCGCCAATCGTGGCGATCATCGAGGAGATGCCCCAGGCCAGCGCGTTCACTCTGCGAACGTTGATCCCCATCGCCAGCGCGGTCTCCTGGTCAAAGGCCGTAGCGCGCATCGCCAGACCGTATCTGGTAAAGCGGAAAAAGTAGAAGAGCAGCACGCAGATCAAAACGGTGACGGCAATAGTCCACAGGTCTTCCGCACCAAAGTGAATGCCGCCAGCGTTCACGCCGCTGGTAATATCAAAAGGCGTAGCGGGCGGAATAGGATTGGAGCCCCACCTCACGACGACGGCGGTGCGCAGCATAATATCCAGGCCAATCGTAATCATCAAGATAGAGAACACCGGGCGACCGAGCATGCGCCGGAGCACAAAACGCTCGAAAAGCAGGCCGATGAGTACCGTCACGATGAGGCCCAGGAGCAGCGCCAGAAAGAAGCCGAGGTGCCACTCGAAGACGCCGGCGGAGACAATGTATGCTCCCACCAGCAGCAGCTCTCCCTGAGCAAAGTTAATGACTTCGGTGGCTTTGAAAATAATTGAAAAGCCAAGTCCAATAAGTGCGTAGATACAGCCCAGCGCTATTCCGGCGAAGGTGAGCTGAAAGAAGTAAGCCAACCTGTTTCCCTCCTTTTTGTTGTCCATTCTGTAAGGGCGATGGCTTCGGCTCCCCTTGCCCGCCGGCACTGCCTCGCCCGCTTAGGGACCAATGTGCATGGTGGTCAACGCGGGCGAGCTGAAGCCATCGCCCCTACAGGACGGGTGGGGTCGCTACGCCGTCTGTGGTGCGTTCTCCGAAATCCTCACCAAGGTAGGCTTTGATCACATCAGGATTGGCCTGCACTTCAGCCGGCACACCCTGCGCGATCACGCGGCCAAAGTCGAGCACAAGCACGCGGTCGGCGATCCCCATGACCAGGGCCATATCGTGCTCGATCAGGATCTGGGTCACTCCCAGTTGCTCTTTGATATCCAGAATGACGGCGGCAATATCTTCTGTCTCCTCAAGACCCATGCCTGCGACCGGTTCATCCAGCAGGAGCATCCGGGGTTCCAGGGCCAGCGCGCGCGCGATATCGGCGCGTTTCTGCAACCCATAGGGCAGGCTTCCCAGCGGGGTGTGGCGCGCATGCGTCAGACCGAGCAGATCCAGCAGGTGTAAGCAGTAGGCGCGGTGTTTTTTCTCTTCGTTGTAGGTCGCGCCGATATAGAGGCCGCCCAGCAGGATGCCGCTGCGCATGCGTGTATGTCGTCCAAGCAGCAGGTAATCGAGCACTGGCGTTTGCGGAAACTGGCCCAGGTTCTGAAAGGTACGCGCGATGCCCGCGCGCGCCACCTGGTGTGTCTTCAGACGCAGGAGGTCGCTCCCGTTGAAGAGGACGCGACCACTCGCCGGTTGATAGACGCGCGAGAGGACGTTGAGCAGCGATGTTTTGCCCGCGCCATTCGGGCCGATGACCGCGAATAGCTCGCTGGGCTGCACCTGGAACGATACCTCGTTCAAGGCGATGAGGCCCGCGAAGCGTACCGTAATCGACTCGACAGAGAGCAGTGCGGGTGCTGCCGACCCTTCCGCAAGGGAGCGCTGGCCTGAGTTCTCCTCAGGCTCTCTTTGCCCGCCAGTACTACTCATCGGCACTGCATCCCCATTGGTTGATACCTCACTCATAGTGCCCACCTCCTCGCGGGCCGTTGCCGGCGAAGCATGGCGATATTTTCGTGCTTTCCTTCTTCGTGCAGGCCCAGGTAGAACTTGCGTATGCCCTCATCCTGGAGGAGTTCAGCGGCCGGTCGTGCCATGACGATTTTGCCGGTCTCCAGGACGTAGCCGTGGTGCGCGATGGAGAGCGCCATCTGCGCGTTTTGCTCTACCAGCAGCACGGCTGTGCCGCTGGCGTTGATCTCGCTGATGATGCTGCGTATCTGCTGCACCATAAAAGGGGCCAGGCCGAGAGAGGGTTCGTCCAGCAGCAACAATTTGGGATTGGCCATCAGGCCCCGCCCGATAGCTGCCATCTGTTGTTCGCCGCCTGAGAGATAACCAGCGATACTCTTGCGGCGCTCACGCAGTACCGGGAAGAGGTCCATCACTCGCTCGTAGGATTGGCGCACAACGGCCTGGTCACGACAGGCAATGGCTCCTGTGCGTAGATTCTCGTCGACGGTAAGGTCGGCGAAGAGCCGGCGCCCCTCAAGCACCTGGGAGATGCCGCGCTGGACGATCTGCGTAGCGATCAACCGGTCGATGCGCTCACCATTGAAAAGGATCGTGCCGCCGGTGACACGCGCCTGGTGAAAGTTCAATAGGCCGGAGATGGCCCGCAGAATCGTCGTTTTACCGGCCCCATTGGCTCCCAGTAAGGCGACCACCGTTTTGTCTGGCACTTCCAACGAAACTCCCGCAACTGCTGGTTCGGTATGTTGATAGGTTACCGTGATATCCTGGAGAAGGAGCACAATACTTCCTCCTAAATACGTTATATCAAGGTTGCTGAGAGGATACAACGCACTCAAAAAGTGAGCGCGTAGCGTGTGCGATAAGTTAAGAGCAACTATACAATATCTCCTTGTGTTTCGCAAGGTGCAGGGGAAGCTATAGCTGTTTCGAACTCCAGCTATCTCAGAGGTAGTAAGACAAGAGTCCACTGATGAGAAAGGGAATGCTTCCTGATGGCATGCCAACTCCATGATCGTAGACCATCGAACCGCCGAGGAAGCCGGTGATTGAGAGGAAGACCAGACCCGCAAGGCTGGCCACCAAATAAAGGCCGATCAGGAGAGGCGAAGTTTTCCCAAGTACAGGCAGTACCGTAAGTAAGGAGCGTTCGAGTCTGACGGCTGCTGGCATGGCTGGGCGCAGCGCGGATAAAATATGCGGGGCGAGCCATATGATGCGCAGAACAAAAAGCGTGATGAACGTAAACACGGTTATGAGCGCGAATGTCTTATGCATTTCAAGCAGGTTACCGGCCAATGCTCTATTCACATGATCCTCGACCAGGTTCCCTGATAATTCTGCCGCCAGTAAGCCGAGTGCGCCAAAGCCCAGGCACCAGGTAGCGGCCTCAACGAGATGCGCGCGCCGTAGAAATAGCGCCAGGAAGTCCAGCAGAACAGCGACGATTAAGAGTGCAATAGGAAAATGCACCAGAATAGGATGGATTTCAACGAGTCGAATGGTCGGCATGTGTGATCTCTTTCTAAAAGGCCCCAGGCCTGAAGCCATGGATAATCATCTCAAGCGCGGCGGCCGCGATAACTGGCAAGAAAACCAGGCGCAGCGTCTTATTGCTGAGGTGCAGGAGCAAACGCGCGCCGATCAAGGCTCCTAGCAGGATGCCAAGTGCCACAGGCGCGACGACGAGTGGGGGAATAGCGCCGCGCGAGAAGTAGATGCCCGCGCTGGCGGCGGCGGTGACGCCGATCATAAAATTGCTGGTGGTCGTTGAAACTTTGAGCGGCAGCCGCATTAGCGTATCCATCGCCACCACCTTGAATGTGCCGCTGCCGATGCCGAGCAGCCCTGAGATGAGGCCGGCAACATACATCATCCCCAGGCCGAGCGGCGTGCGTGTGACCTGGTAGGCGACATCCCGTCCCAGGTGATGATCCGGGTAGGTGCTGGCAAGGTGCAGCCAGGTGGCCCAGCGATCATTTTTGACTCCCTGGGGCAATTCCTCTCCAATTTTGAAGACCAGGGGCGCAGCCGAAATCAGGAGGATGAGGCCGAAGATGACCGAAAGCAGGCCAGGAGCCAGGAAGGCGGCCAGGAAGGCGCCACAGATAGCTCCAATAGTGGTTGCCATCTCAAGAAACATGCCGACGCGCATATTGGTCAGGTGATCGCGTACATAGGCGGCGGCCGCACCGCTGGAGGTGGCGATGACGGAGATAATGCTGGCGCCAATGGCGAAGGAGATGGGCAAGCCGAAGGCCAGGGTCAGTAAAGGCACAATCAGTATCCCTCCCCCCAGGCCAACCAGCGAACCAAGGAGACCCGCGACAATCGATCCGGCGAAAATCAGCAGGACAGTGACCAGAGAAAAGTGAAACTGTTGGATATCTGCGTGGGAGGCGCCGGTGGAACTTTTTCCGCTCAAGAACAGGCTCAACAGCAGAATAGCCAGCACGCTGGAGGTGATGACAATATATTTCCGATCCCGCTCAAAGGCGAAGACCAGAATTGAGGTCGCTACGCGCACGATAGGAGTAGCAATCAGCACCAGCAGACCAAGCGTAATCACCGCCTGTGGACGCAGCACCAGCAAACCCGCCGCAACCTGGCCCAATGTATCGGGGAAGGCGAGCACGCGCTGCGGCGAAAACCCTCCTGGTCGTAGGGGAAGCAGAACGATACCCAGCACAATGATGGCTGCGCTGAGCATGACGCCACCTTGCAGTATCCAGCCGATACTTTGGGTGGCAAATGCCTCGGATCGTAGAGACATGTGCCGCTGGTACATGTGTGTGCTTGCCGGTGAGTCGTTTTCTGGAACTTCAGATGCCACAGGAGGTTGGCTCGAACTTTGCTCCTTCACTCGCCATGCCTTTCACCAATTGATTTTGAAAGATGGTGTACACCATCCTTTCATCTAAATTATACCTCTTTTATACAGGGGTCTATCTTTACAGAAAACGGCTTTGGATGTGTACATCTATCAATGCAGGCGAGCCGCTGCTACATGTCTCAAGGGCGGCCTTCACGGCCGGTTCGATATCGGCCAACTCGCGCACGCTCCAGCCATGGACGCCCATTCCCTGAGCGAGATGCGCGAAATCAAGTCGCGGTTCGTTGAAGCCCGCCGCCGCGCTCAGGGCCGTCCGATCCTCGCGCGCAAGGGTTCCTTGCAGGCGGAGTATCTCCAATTTGATGATGTCGTAGCTGCCGTTATTGCAGATGATCGTCAGGATCGGTAGCTTGTAGTGGGCGGCGCTCCATAGAGCCTGGATCGAGTACATGGCGGAGCCATCGCCAACCACGGCGACTACCTGCCGCCCTGGCGCACCAAGCTGCGCGCCGATGGATAGGGGCAGTGCGGCTCCCAGCGCTCCCCCGCGACTGGTCAGGTGGGTGTGTACAGCGCTGCCAGCATCCAGCAGTTCAGCCACCATAACCGGGCCCGATGTGATGGCCTCATCGACGAGAATCGTGCCCTCCGGCAAGGACTGATTCACCGTTCGCATAACCATCCCCAGCAGGTCGGTTTCACCAGAGGTCTGCGCTTGAGTTTGGGAGCTATCGGCCTTGTGCGCGGCGTCGATCTTCTCCTGTCCAGACCCCGGCAGGCGCTCCTGTAGCGCGCTCGCGAGCAATGCCAGGCTTGTTGGAATATCGCCATATAGTGGCAGGCTGTCACGCGCATTCTTCCCCAGCGCATCGGCCTCGTCATCAAGATGGATGACCTGCGTGGTCGCGGCGATGACGGGAGCGGGGTCATTGGCATACAGGAAATGGGTAGTGAAGCCGCCCACCCCCACCAGGAAGAGCACATCCGCCTCGCTCAGTACCTGGCGGCGCTGGGCCGGAAAGTAGGGGAGCCGGGTGCTGCCAGGTATGTGGCCATCCACGCGCCGGGGGAAGGTATCATGGATCAACTGCGCGCCACTGAGGGTCGCCAGCACACGTATATGCTCCAGGGCGGCAGGCGTGATATCCCCGATGAGGATCACAGGGTGCAGGGCGGCGCCTAACAGCTCTGCCGCGCGCGTGATACTTCCTGTGGTCGCCGGACCTCGTTCGGGGAGTTGGAGCGCCGGGATGCCGGGGATGTCGCCGGCTGCTGTGTGCGGGGATGCCGTCAGGATATTCGTGGGTAAGATCAGGCAGACTGGTCCCTGCGGCGGCTGCATGGCTAACATGGTGGCGCGGTGCAGGGCGGCGGCCAGCTCGCCGGCGTCTTGCACGGTCCATGTCCACTTGCATACTCCGCGCGCGATGCCCTCGATGTCTCCATGCAGCGGCGAGTCCTCCAGCAGGTGGCGGGTGTCGTGCTGGCCGACCGTCACCACCACCGGCACACGCGCGCGCCGCGCGTTGTGGATGTTCGCCAGGCCATTCGACAGCCCCGGCGCCAGATGCAGGTTCACCAGGGCCGGTCTCCCCGTGAGGCGCGCTACCCCGTCGGCGGCGCCGGTCGCGACGTTCTCATGCAGGCACAGAATGAAGCGTAGTTCGGGGTAGCGCACCAGGGCATCCATGAACGCGGCCTCGGTCGTACCAGGATTGCCGAAGATGTACTGGTAGCCATAGCGGATGGCCGCTTGAAAGAGCAGGTCAGCTCCCGATCGTGGCTCATCAGGTGTGGCTCTTTCAGGTGTAGCCTGCATACTCTTTTCCCTTTCCCTTGTGTATGTCCGCGCCCTTACATATTATTTATTTCTCGCATCGTGATCGCTAAAATATGACCGCCACGGTCCAGATGCCAGGATGAAGGGTTGCATCAGGGCGCGCTCGGCCTGCACCGTATGCATCAGGTCGTGCGCTGCCCATTCATGCAGTAGTTCACCCAGCGTCACGGTTCCCAGCTCGCTGTGGCGGGCCGTGTGTGTCAGCTCGCCCTCGGTCACCCGCTCCAGGTCTTTCAGGTTGGCCTCTCGATAGCGAGCGAATTCGGCCGCCAGTTGCGCCAGCGTGCGCGCGCTATCCTGCGTTCCCTGTGTATCAGGATCGAAGGCCGGGATATCCCTCTCACCCGCCAGCAATGCCCGCATGCGTACAGGAAACACCCGCTGTTCCGCGTCGAGCAGGTGCTGCAAACAATCCATGGCTGACCATTCATTGGGCGCCGGCGTCCTGGCGAGCAGGTCGGCGGGAAGGCTCTCGGTCAGGCTCACCCAGCGAGGCGCGGTCGTCGAAAGCACGGCTTTCACCCACTGTAATATATCGCTCATACTCAGAAGGTCTCCTCGGTTCTTTGAAAACTCACTCTAGAAGATATCATACACCAAGCAGGCGTCACTTGTGTAGCTTCGCGTGCCGCATTTGGAACCATTCTCTTCCCTATGATATACTCTTGCTATGGTTGTTGGGTACTCGACGATATCCTCTCGAAAGAAACGAACAACAATGTCATCTGTTCCAATAGGTTACCTTTTCCCAGCTTTGTTGCTCACCTGGTGTACGTTTTATGTGGTAGCACCAAAGGGCTGGCCGAGATTTCCGCATTTCCTGGGCTTCTACTTCATTGTCATCAACGAGCTGCCTTTCCTGGCGCTCATCTGGCTGGCTGGATCGACGTGGCTGGCATGGAGTCAGGGAGACCTGTATTCCCCCATCGGCTGGGTCGCGTTTGGGTTCTCCATCGTGACGACACTGGGGCTCGTGGTCGTGATCTCCTGGGGGCTCCAGACAGCACCCGCCATCAATCGCGCTCTGGACGAAGGGCTTGGCAAGCAGTGGCGCATTGCCATTGATCCGAAGCTTGCCGCCCGGCTACGTTCAAGATTCGCAGCTTCGGCCCTACTTGGACCATTCGCCATCAGACGCTGGGATGTTGAGCACGTGGCCAATATCAGTTATGGAGAGACGGGCGCCTATCATCGGTTGGATCTCTACCGCCCGCGATCCCGACCCACAAACGCCCCCGTGCTCATTCACTTCCATGGTGGGGCATTGGTGAGCGGCAAAAAGAATCACGATGCCCTTCCGCTGCTGTATCGTTTAGCGAGTCATGGGTGGGTGTGCATCAGCGCGAACTACCGATTACGCCCAGCGGCGACTTTCCCTGACCAACTGAGCGATGTCAAAAGAGTCATTACGTGGGTGCGACGGCCGGTAGGACTCCCCTAACTGGTGGACACGCATAAGGCCCCCTTTCGCAAGCGAAGCAAGGGGCGAGGGCGTGCGGAGACCAGCCTCTTGCAAGCTTGAGTCACTGTGCGTGGCCGCCCGCGCCGCTTT
>JALYTT010000625.1 GCA_030854145.1 Chloroflexota bacterium
GGGGACGGACTGGCGAGGTAAGCCACGCCCTACGGAATGACGGCACGATTCGGCTTCCGTGTACGCCTATGAGGCAAGCCCCGCCCTACGGATGATACGCCATTGGTTGAAGCTTGAAGAAGTAGTAGTTGCCCTTAAGGCAGACCAGCGCGTAAGGAGTGAGATGTTCATGGCGGATTTTGGAGCTATATTGGTCTGCATGGCCTTTGTTATGAATTTGCTCCACTACATGTTCTTCATCCCTGGCCGGGAGCAGAAGCCGCTGACGTTCTCTGCTCTGGATAAGTACCTGGGCGTGGTGGCCTACGTCGTCGCGTATGTGCTGTCGTTGCTAAGGGCGCCTCTGGGCCTATGTCCGTATCTGGTGAAGCTCGTGATCTTCTTTGGTCTCAAGGTGCGCTACGAGTCCGCGCGCAGCACCTATTTTCGTGAAGTGCTCAATATGCTTGGTGATATACTCAATCTTGGTGCCAGCGCGCTCTGTGTGTTTCTTATAGTCGGAAAGCCAACTATCACGCTACCGGCTCTCATCCTCTATCTGCCGGTCTGGGCCGAATGCGTCCGGCTGCTCACTGAGCGTCCACCCATTATATATAGCGCCGCCTGGCAGCTCATGCCCCATAGATGTGTTGCGCGCCTGCTGCTGGCTCGACGGCAGAGCGGCTCGCTCTGGTGGGTGGTAGCGCGCTGCCTGGGTCGCTATTGTCGTTACTACGCGCTCGCTGATGCTGAACGGGCCGCCTATGTGCTGGAGACACTCAAGCAGCGTGCTAGGGAGGATGACGATCTGACGATCTCTCGCGCAGGCTTGAATATATGCGTGCGTTTCGCATCATGCCCCTGGAACATGGGCTGCGTGGTGGCAGAGTGCGAGATGTCGCGCGCGGCGAAGTATGGATCCATGCCGCCTGGACCAATGATCCCTGGCTGCTTGTTGGTATGGCCATCAGGCGCGCCCCCTGGACGTTTGACCCGCGCTACCTGCGGCGCCCTCCCGCCTATATGACGCAGTCGAATCGCCTGGCGACCCTGCTAGTGTTGCAGCACGCGCGCTATAGCCCGCCCTTCGCCGTCTTCCAGTTCGGTCACGAGATACGGGTGGCGCGCCTGCACCTGTTCTACCTCGTGCTGCGCTGGCTGGGTGCCGATATCGAGGCGAAAGTGCTCGCCGACGGCACCTTTCAGTTCGACCAGTTTATCTGCTCCCTCAATGCCGCTATCCATCCCGATCATGCCCCGGAGAAGCAGCGACCTTTATGGACCGATGAAGAAGCTATCGCCGACATCCTGCGCAGCTATCCTGTTGACAGGCCAATCGCTGCAATGGATGTGGCGGAGCGCTATACCTATCCAGTGAAGTATGTCGAGGAGGTGTTGCTGGGGAAGATCGAGGCTGCCAGGAGGTTTACGTAGGGGCGTAACCTTTTCGCAGGGGTAGGGATTTTGCGCCCTATGCCCCTGGCCAGAGCGAGAGCACGTACGCCGTACTCGGCGATAGAGCAAGGGTGAACACTTGCTGGAGCGGCACAAAAGCCATAGCTTCGCCTTCACCCAGGACCACATCTTCCTGGCGGGCCTGGGTGTGTGCCACAAAGACGAACCACGCGTTGTGAGCGCCCGGTTGAGAGATCGATGGTAGCATCCCATGCCAGAGGAGGGTGAGCGGACCCTCGATCTGCAATCCTGCCTCTTCCAATAGTTCACGACGGGCGGCCGCCTCAGCGGTCTCGCCCGGCTCAATCCTGCCCCCTGGCAGGCTCCATTGCTGAGGAGACGTGGGTGCATTAGCGCCGCGATATTGCAGCAGCAGGTGCTGTGTGTCATTCACGAGCACCACTGCTGCTAGTCGTCTCTTGAGGAGAGAATCCGTCATCTCTGCTGCCTTTCTCTGCTTTTCTATACTTTCCTTAATATATCAATATATCCATGTTTTATTTGACTTACTTGACGAATAAGTGGGCCTTTGCTACACTTGTCTATGAACTCTCTCCCCAGGGCGAGCCACCTCGCTGTTGCTTTCGCCCATTACGAAACATGTGGCTTGTCTAATAAATTCCTATATTTCTATTCACCAAAGGGGATAGCAAGATGACGAATTCACGGCCCTATGGCAGCGAGCGGCAATTTCAGATCTACCTGACGGGTCTCCAGGGCCAGCGGCCCGCTCTACCTATTGCGTCCGACACCCTGGAACGCCAGGCCAACGAACGTATGAGTCCCGAAGCGCGTGGCTATATTGCTGGCGGCGCTGGCTCGGAGGACACGATGCTAGCCAATCGCGCCGCCTTCCGGCACTGGCGTATCGTCCCGCGCATGCTGCGCGATGTTTCCCAGCGGGATCTGGGCGTCCAGATCCTGGGTATGCAGCTCCCGTTCCCGTTGCTGCTGGCCCCCATTGGCGTGCAATCGATCGTCCATCCGGAGGCGGAGGTCGCCGTTGCCAGGGCCGCTTCCTCGCTGGGCATGCCGCTCATCCTGAGTACAGCCTCATCGAAGAGTATCGAAGACGTGGCGCAGGCCATGGGCGATGTCACGCGCTGGTACCAGTTGTACTGGAGCAAGGTGCCCGACCTCAATGCCAGCTTCGTCAGCCGCGCCGAGCGTGCCGGCTACAAAGCCATCGTAGTGACCCTCGACACAGGCCTCCTCAGTTGGCGCCCCCAGGACTTGCAGCAGGCCTACCTGCCCTTCTTGCTGGGCGAGGGCCTGGCAAACTATTTCAGCGATCCCGTATTTCGCCAGGCGCTTGACCAGCCCCCGGAAGAGAATCCCCTGGCCGCCATCCAGCACTTTATCACGATCTTCTCTAATCCCATGCTGACCTGGGGCGACCTCAGCTTCCTGCGCCAGCATACGAGCCTGCCCATCGTCCTCAAAGGCATCATGCACCCCGACGACGCCCTCAAGGCTCTCGATTATGGTATAGATGGCCTCATTGTCTCCAACCACGGCGGCCGCCAGGTTGATGGCGCGCAGGCCTCGCTGGACGCCCTGCCTCGCATCGTTGCCGCCGTAAAGGGGCAGATACCCCTGCTCTTTGATAGCGGTATCCGCGATGGCGCCGACGCCTTTAAAGCGCTGGCCCTGGGAGCGCGCGCCGTCCTGCTGGGCCGGCCCTACATCTGGGGACTGGCCCTGGCCGGCGAAGAAGGCGTGCGCGAAGTACTGCAAAACTTCCTGGCAGACCTGGATCTGACACTGGCCTTGAGCGGCTATACCTCCTTCCAGGAGGTGGATGTCTCGACGTTAGTGAGGGAATGAACGCGTATATAGGGCAGCTCTCCTTCCCTATCATTACCTGCGTCTCTCGCAGCGAGAGCGTGTTGCCTTCAATGGCGTTGCTATGATATGTCAGACGGATACGCAGATCCTCGTGCAGGCGACGCGCAATAGCTGGAGCCAGAGGTCGATGCAAATCCAGACGGGCCTTCTTCTCTTCCAGGCGAGTGAGCAGCCTCGGCTCCAGCCGAACGTCTTCCCGTCTTTTGCGCTCATCGTGTCGAGGCATTGATGGATCACCTTTCATTGAAAAAATGTAATACAATTTATTGAGCGAGCCGTTTATGTTCTTGTTTAGACTAAAGTAAGCCCAGGCGACTCTCTCTTGCAGAGAATCGCCTGATGGAGTAATGTTCCAAGGAATGAAAAACACAAAGGAGCATTCTCCCCATGCACAGTAACACAGTGAAAGCC